>CALXZJ010000018.1 GCA_944393235.1 uncultured Alphaproteobacteria bacterium
CCGACAGCGTCGGCGAGTTTTAGGGATCTCTCAAAGGACGCCTTAACCGCCGCACTAACGCGCGTCGGTGGCGTGACAGCACAAAACGTCATGCCACTGCCGAGCGGTGCTCGGCAGTTTAGGCATCTCTTCTTCGTACATGCAACAGACGCCTAACCTCGAGTGCTGTGCACTTTTCAGGGCGTGACAGGGAAGGGAGAGTCTAACCTCAATCTTAAAATAAAGAAAAACAGCTGTCACCTAAAGCAACAGCTGTTATTTCATTTAAAGCTTAAATGCCGTAATCTCTTTCCTGTACGCGGTTTGGATTGTGATGGTAGAGCCACAAAGCAAGGTCTTCCGCATATCCTTGAAGATGCCAGCAAATGTTCTCTTTATGAACACTGCAAAAATCATCAAGTTCGGCAAAGAACTTGATAAGCTCCCGTTTAGACTTGCACACCGGTGCAAAGAAACGTAAAATTTCACCGCTGGTAGCAATCACCACATCCTGGTCGGGAAATAAATCCTCCAACTTGACTGTTTCGACCTCTTTGCCATTGCGTCGCAGAGAAACGGTCAAATGGTTGCCGCGGCGCAAAGTTGTTGATTGCAACGACAGAGAATTTCCATCTGCCGCCATCAGGCAATTTTCTTCCGGACCGCCTTTTCCCCAAGTGAACCCTTCGGGCAAAGCTTCTTCACCCCAACCGTTAAAGTCGTTTACAAACACGAAAGAATCTTCGGTTAAATACTCTAAAATTTTTTTGATTTTTCCCATAATTGTTAATTTAATAATTTTATTCACTTTCAAACATGACACAAAAAACATTTTTTGTCAATACTCTTAAGCATTTTTCTTGTATTCTTCTAATTTTTCGTTAAAATAACCGCCAAAGAGGAAAGAACATGATACGCATCCAAAACATTAAAGCACCGCTGACGGCGGATTTAACGGCCATAAAACAACTGGCGGCAGCCAAAATGAATATTTCCGCAAAGGAAATTTTGGAATGCCGGCTGGTTAAAAAAGCCGTTGATGCCCGCCATAAATCCGACATTCATTATGTCTGCACGATAGATTGCCGGCTTAAAAACGAGAAAAATATTTGTTTTGACAAAGACATAGAGCCGACGCCTGATGAAAAAGTTTATACTTTACCGCATAAGATGACTGCTTTGCCACCGGTCATTATCGGTACCGGTCCGGCGGGAATGTTGGCTGGCTTGGCTTTGGCTGAAGCCGGATTAAAACCGCTGCTTTTGGAACGCGGTCGCGATGTTGAGCGGCGCAAAGCCGATGTGGATGCCTTTTGGCAGAGCGGAAATTTAGACATCGTTTCCAATGTGCAGTTCGGAGAGGGTGGCGCCGGCACGTTTTCCGACGGCAAATTGGCAACTGGCATCAAAAAAGACCAATACACCCGCAAAGTGTTGGAAGAATTTGTTGCTGCCGGTGCGCCGGAAGAAATTTTGTATCTGGCCAAGCCACACATCGGCACCGACAAACTGGTGAAAATGGTTAAAAATATCCGCTGTAAGATTGAAAATTTGGGCGGGAAATATTTGTTTGAACACAAGATGACGGGTTTTGTGGTGCAAGATGATGCGCTAAAAGCCCTGAAGATAGAAAAACCCGATGGCACGCAAGATGAAATTGCCTGTGAAAAAGCGATTCTGGCCATTGGCCACAGTGCGCGCGACACTTTTGAAATATTGTATCAACAAGGGGTTGAAATTGAACAAAAGCCTTTTGCCGTCGGCGCCAGAATAGAACACCGGCAAAGCCTGATTAACAAAGCCCAATATGGCAAAGAAAAAGTGGCGTTTTTGGGCGCGGCGGATTATAAACTGGCGGTTCATCTGCCAAACGGCCGCTCGGCATATACTTTTTGCATGTGCCCGGGCGGTCGGGTGGTGGCGGCGGCTTCCGAAACGGGAAGGGTCGTCACCAACGGCATGAGCGCCTATGCCCGTGATGAAGAAAACGCCAATGCGGCACTGTTGGTCGGCGTCGGTACAGAAGATTTTGCTTCCAAACATCCTTTGGCAGGCATGTATTTTCAGCGTAAAATTGAGGAACGCGCGTTTGCTGTCGGCGGCGGAAATTATAATGCGCCGGCACAGTTGGTCGGTGATTTTTTGAATAACAGAAAAAGCAAACGCTTTGGCGAGGTCAAACCATCATATTGTCCTGATGTTTCATTGAGTGCCATAAGCGAGGTTTTGCCGGAAAATATCACAGAAACATTGCGCGCCGCCATTGTCGAAATGGATAAAAAATTACATGGCTTTGCTATGCCCGATGCCGTATTGACGGCGCCTGAAACTCGCAGTTCATCACCGATACGTATTGTTCGCGATGAAACCGGTCAAAGCAATCTGAAAGGGCTTTATCCTTGCGGTGAGGGCGCCGGTTATGCCGGCGGCATTACTTCAGCCGCCGCCGACGGTTTAAAAACAGCCGAGGCTTTGGTCAAATCGTTAAAAGATTAAACACATTAAAGCTTATGGCATAACTTGTGAAATGTACTTGCAAAGCCAAACAAACGGGCTAAAATTCATCACATAAAAACTATGAAAAACGGTAAAAACTGATGACGGACCAAAACTTACTTTTTTATATTGTTTCAATATGTTGCGTGGCACTATTAATGTTGTGCATTAGCTTTGTGCTACTTTATTTCAAACGTGCGCAAAAACTCCGTAATCTGGAATTGTTTAAGGCGCAGGCCGATGTTTTAAGCCAAGAAAAAGAGCGCGTTTTGGCGGAAGTTTCCGCCCGTTGTGAAAATCTGGCGGTTGAAAATGCCAAGCTTTTGGAAGAAAACACCAAAATAAAATCAGATATAGACAATCAAAAACGGTTTATGGAAGAAAAACTGGCTTATCTTGAGAAAAACAAAGAAGAATTAGCCTTAAAATTCCGCGACATTTCAAACGAGGTCATCAAAGCCCAAAACAGCCGTTTCGGTGAAGAACAGAAAAACGCGTTTAATTTGATGCTAAAGCCTTTCCAAGAACAAATGTCGGAGTTCAAAAACAAGGTTGAGAGCGTCCATCAGGACAGTTTGAAAAACAAAAGTTCGTTTGATGAGCAATTCAAAACGCTGCTGACCTTAAACCAAAATTTAAGCAAAGATGCCGAAAATTTGAGCGCCGCTTTGAAAGGAAATAAAAAAATTCAAGGCAACTGGGGCGAATTTCAGTTGGAGCGTATTTTGGAAATTTCCGGCTTGGAAGAACATATTAACTATGAAAAACAAGAAACTTTCCGCAATGAAGAAAATCAAATGCTGCGTCCGGACGTGATTATCAGGCTTCCCAACGAACGCAGCGTGATTATAGATTCCAAGGTTTCCTTAAATGATTACGTCAATTATGTGAATTGCGAGGATGAAGCGTTGCGTCAGGTGTATCTAAAAAAACACATCCAGTGCATCAGAAGCCATATTGACGAGCTTTCCGGCAAAGATTATCAAAAACTTATCAAAAACAATGCGTTGGATTACGTGGTGATTTTTATTCCGATTGAAAGCGCTTATGTGGAAGCGGTCAAAGCCGATAACACGTTATACGATTACGCTTATAAGAAAAACATCGCCATCACCACGCCGTCGTCGTTGCTGCCGATTTTGCGCACGATAGAAAACCTCTGGCAGATTGAAAATCAGAATAAAAACGTGGCGCGTATTGCCGAGTTGGGCGGTTCGCTTTATGATAAGTTATTTAATTTTACCGAAGATATGCAGCGTATTGATAAATCAATTGACGCGGCGCGCAAAAATTATGATCAGGCCATAAAAAAGCTTTCCACCGGCAAAGGGAACGCCTTGTCATTAGCGGCTCAACTCAAACAACGCGGCGCCAAAACCGGCAAGACGATAGAATTGGAATATGATGAAGAAAACGAAATCAAAGAACTAACGGATATAAATGAGGTTGTAAATGAAGAAAACTAAAAAAATTATTTTTACCGGCGGCGGTTCAGCCGGTCATGTAACGCTTAATTTAAATTTGATTCCGTTGTTTTTGGAACAAGGTTGGCAGATACGTTATATCGGCTCTTATCAGGGGATTGAAAAAGATTTAATCGCTAAATTTCCGGAAGTAAGATATTACCCGATATTCACAGGCAAGCTGCGGCGCTATTTTTCGTGGCAGAATTTTTGGGATATGCTCAAAATCCCGTTCGGAATTTTACAGGCAGTTTGGATTGTGTTTAAGGAAAAACCGGATATCGTTTTTTCCAAAGGTGGGTTTGTTTCGTTTCCGGTGGTTGCAGCGGGAAAACTAAACGGCTGTCCGGTGGTGATGCATGAATCCGATGTTACCCCGGGGCTTGCTAACAAAATGTCTTTGCCGTTTGTCACCAAGTTTTTCACCACCTTTGAAGATACAATCAAATATGTCAAAGATAAGAAAAAAGTGGAATACATTGGACCGGTGCTCTCTGATAGATTATTAAACGGCGATAAGCTTCGAGGTTGCAAATTTTGCGGTTTTAAAGCTGATAAACCGATAATTATGGTCATCGGCGGCAGTTTGGGCGCCAAAAGCCTAAATCAAGCCATACGTGACAATTTGCCTGAATTGTTAAAACATTATCAAATCATTCACATCTGCGGCAAAGGGCAGGTTGCAAAAAACGGCGATTGTGAGGGCTATAAACAGTTTGAATATGTTGATGCCGAGCTCAAAGATTTGATGCAGGCTGCCGATGTTGTGGTTTCGCGCGCCGGTTCAAATTCTATTTTTGAGCTGTTGAGTTTAAACAAACCGATGGTTTTAGTGCCTCTACCTACGGGTTCCAGCCGCGGCGAACAGATGCTGAATGCAAAGTCTTTTGAAGCACGCGGCTATTGCAAAATTGTTGCTGATGAAAAATTAAGTGACGGTACGTTATTTTTAGATACGTTGGCGGAAGTTTATCAAAATCGCGAAAAATATGTTAAGAATATGAAAAACGGCGGATTTAAGGCGATAGACAATAAAACATTGGCGCAAAAAATACAAACTTTTGCCAAGAATAAGGAAAAATAAGATGAAAGTATTGGTTGGATTAAGCGGGGGGGTTGATTCCGCGGCAACGGCATATTTGCTAAAGAAAAACGGATTTGAAGTTATCGGCGCCACCATGTCCATCTGGGATAAAAGTACGGATTTCGGCAACAATAAAAAAATCAAAGGATGTTTCAGCCCGCATCAGGAACAAGATATCGCCGAAGCCAAAAAAGTGGCTGAAAATCTGGATATTCCTTATTATGTTCTTGACTGTAGCGAAGAATATAAAAAAATCGTTTTGGAAAACTTTAAGACAGAATATTTGGCTGGACGGACGCCAAATCCATGCGTGATTTGCAACTCAAGCATTAAGTTTGATACATTGCCGCGAACAGCAGCTGCAAATGGTATAACCTTTGACAAATTTGCAACCGGCCATTATGCCCGCATCGGTCATGATAAAGAAAGTGGACGCTGGCAACTGTTCCGCGGATTGGAAAAAAAACGTGATCAATCATATTTTTTGTATCGTCTGACGCAAGAACAATTAAGCAAAGCGGTTATGCCTCTTGGGCGTTATACCAAAAACGAAGTACGGCTTTTTGCCGAAAAAGCCGGTTTTGATATTTATGATAAGAAAGATAGTCAGGATTTTTACGCCGGCGAGATAAATGATATATTACACCAAGAACCGATACCGGGAAATTTTGTGATGCTCGACGGCACAATTTTAGGTCGTCACGAGGGTATATGGAATTATACCGTTGGTCAGCGACGCGGTATGGGGCTTTCGGCGGAAAGACCCTTATATGTGCTGGAAATCCGCCGCGAAACCAATGAAGTTGTTGTTGGCTTTGAAGAAGATGCCGGATGTAAAGGTTTGACAGCCGATAATTTATGCTGGCTTTCGGTTCCTGAAATTAATGAAGAAATAGACCTGACAGCCAAAGTTCGTTCAGCCCAAGAACCGTTTAAGGTACATGTCACACCGCAGGCAAACAACCATATCAGGGTTGACTTTTTAGTGCCGCAGAATGCAGTCGCGCCCGGACAATCGGTCGTTTTGTATGATGGGGACATGGTTTTAGGCGGCGGTTTTATTAAAGAAACTTTTCGTTAAACAGAGCAAACATTTAATATGACGGAACACATTCTTGGATTATTAAACAATCGGATACCACGGGAGCATTATTGCCGCGATCCTTTCAAATTTGCCAAAGAAGAATTGTTGGGTGCATATTTGTGTTCAAATATTGATGGCGTGTTGACGGCAGGCAAAATCACCGAATTGGAGGTGTATATCGGCAGTTGCGATAAAGCCTGCCACGCTTATCCGAACAAACTGACCAAACGTACGGCGACAATGTTTCGGCAAGGCGGCTGTGCTTATGTCTTTTTTATTTACGGCATGTACAATCAATTTAATGTTGTGGTTAGTCCTGAAGGTCAAGCCGATGCGGTATTGATTCGTTCATTGGAACCGGTCGCCGGGATAGAAGAAATGAAAAAACGCCGGCATACGGATGATGTAAAAAATTTAACAACCGGTCCGGGAAAATTGTGTCAAGCGCTGGGAATTACCGCTAGGGCTCATGATGGCATTAATTTAAGCGGAAAGCTGCTTTGGCTTTCGCCGAACACGCAAAAGTACAAGTTTAATGCCGTCCCGCGGGTAGGAATTGATTATGCTAAAGAGTATAAAGACAAACCATGGCGCTTTTATATAAAAAACAATTTGTTTATTAGTCGTCAATAAATTTACATTTTTTAAATTGTTTATATATTAAAAAAACAATAGTATTTGACAAACAAAAAAAAAGTATTGTATTTTATAGACAATCATAAGAACAAGGAGAACACGAATGCTCGGAAGATACCAATATACGGCAAGCACGTTAACCCCGGGGGAAGAGATTGAATTGGTGGGCAGGTTGCATTATTTTGCACTGATAATTCCTTGTTGTTTGACATGTCTTTCTTTTTTTGCCGTATTCATGGCATTAAGCTATACGTCAGTTTTGGTAAGCCATGGTCAGCCTGTATATTACTTTGTTATTTGGCTTCCGGTGATTGCGCTTCTTATATTTACGACAGCGGCATGGCTGAAGCGCAATTTAATTGAGATGGTCTGTACCAACAAGCGCGTGGTCAAAAGAACGGGGATTATTAACGTGACAACCGAAGAACTGCATCGAGAAAGGATTGAATCTGTTGAAATCCGCCAAAGCATTTTAGGGCGTATTTTCAATTATGGTGATATTTTATTTTCCGGCACCGGAACATCAAAGGTTGTTTTTAAGTTTATCAATCAGCCTCGTTTAATGAAACAGATTATTGACGCGGTAATCAATCGTCCGATGAGTTTGCGTCCAACACCTTAGTTAAAAACTCTTTCAAGTTTGTAAAAGATTTTTCAGCGGCCGTTTCCCAGAAACGGTCGTATTGTTTTTGGTGATGTTCAACACCGGGCGTGTCGCTGATAAGGCGTAAAACCAAACAGGGCGTTTGGTAAATGTAACAAGTCTGCGCCACAGCAGCTGATTCCATATCAACGGCTAAAGCATCTGGAAAGTGTTTGAGAATATCGGCTTGATCGTCGGGCGAGGAAATAAATTTATCGCCGCTGACAATCAAGCCATTTTTGATATCTTGATTAAGAAAAGGCACAAATCCGGCATCACTTGCATAAAAAGGCGGAAAACCTTGAACCTGTCCGTACAAATTGGGGTTGCCGCACCACACGTCATGATAAGCTATGGTTTTGCCGCAAACGACATCACCGATTTCAAGCGAAGGCTGCAAACCGCCGGAGACACCGGAGTTGATAATCAAATCCGGATGATGGTTATGGATGATTTCGGCGGTTTTTAAGGCGGCAGCAACCTTGCCGATACCCGAAGTTGCAACGACAACATCATCGCCGGCAAATTGTTTTAACAATGTGGCTTCTTTGTCCATAGCAGCAATAATGGCAATTTTCATCTGCAT
Organism: uncultured Alphaproteobacteria bacterium; assembly: GCA_944393235.1. Lineage (GTDB taxonomy): Bacteria > Pseudomonadota > Alphaproteobacteria > RF32 > CAG-239 > CAAFZY01. The sequence goes on from CALXZJ010000018.1 coordinate 7,972, forward strand.
AATCTCCTTTTTTAAACACATTTATGAAGATTTGCTTGACAGATGTCAAGAACAATGATACATCAAAAAAGGAAAAATGTGTGGATTTAACCGACTTGTCCGGCACTATAAACGGACTAAAAAGGAGATTTGACAATGCAAAAAACAGCAGAATTCGTATCTTTGGGGCACCCCGACAAAACCGCTGATTATATTTCAAGTTACATTTTGGACCGCATGATGGAGCAAGATAAAAACGTCCGTTATGCGGTGGAAGTGATGATTAAAAACAATACCGTTGTGCTGGGCGGCGAGGTATGCGGAAACATCAGATTAGATAAAATAGAAGAATACGTTAGAAACGCTTTGTGTGAAATCGGCTATACGCTGCAATATACAAAATTATGGGGCGATAATGCCGTCAATGTGGAAAAACTTGAAGTCGTCAATCTCATCGGACGTCAATCCGCTGAAATTTTTTGCGGTGTAAAAAGCGGTGGTTGGGGCGATCAGGGCGTTTTTGCCGGTTATGCCTGCAAAGGTGAAGAAAATATTCCGCCCGAATTGTATCTGGCGCGAAAATTAAACCGTGCTTTATATGACAGAGCCTTGCAAAGCGATAATTTGGGGTTGGACATCAAAACCCAAATCACGTTGGGTGATAACAATCGTGTTCAAACCGCCATAGTTGCCGTTCCGATGAAAAATAAAGAGGATTTGTCCGGATGGGTTGCCGATGTGCTTAATCAAGAACCGCAACGACTGATTGTCAACGGCACCGGTTTGTACACCTGTCATTCTTCCATTGCCGATTGCGGCATTACCGGCCGCAAACTGGCGTGCGATTTTTATTCGCTGGCATGTCCGGTCGGCGGCGGGTCGCCATGGGGTAAAGACGCCGGCAAAGCCGATGTGTCTTTAAATATTTTGGCACGGCGGTTGGCGGTCAAACATTTAGAAGATAATGACAAAGCTTTTGTGTTTCTTTCGTCTTGTATCGGGCGTTCCGATTTACCGAGCGCCGTACTGCAAACCGTTAAAGGGGGCAAGACAAAGCGGCAAAATATACAAGGGGATTTCAGCCCTGCGGCGGTCATTCCGGCTTTAGGCTTGGATAGGCCTGTTTTTGCCGCGCTCTGCCGTAACGGTATCAGCGCTTAAAATGCTTGACAATCAAAGCTGAAAACAATAGTTTTGAGAAAATATTTCAAAAAAAACAGGATGATTGAATGAAACGTGAGCTTTTAGCACCGGCCGGTGATGCGGAAGCCGGATATGCGGCGTTGTATTACGGCGCCGATGCCGTCTATTTGGGATTACAAAAGTTTTCCGCGCGGGCGACGGCAACCAATTTTGACGAGCCGACGTTAGACGCGTTTACGGCTTATGCCCATCATTTAAAACGCAAGGTCTATGTGGCGTTAAATACGGTCTTACAAGAAGATGAGCTTGCGGAATTGATTGAGGCGCTTGACATATGTTCGCGCTGCAACGTCGATGCTTTGATAATTCAGGATTTGGGTGTAGCGCGCGTCGTGCGCGAAAGTTATCCCGAACTGGAGATGCATGCCAGTACGCAAATGGCGGTACACAATCGGGAAGGGGCTTTGTACTTAAAAAAACTCGGCTTTTCGCGTGTGGTGCTGGCTCGTGAACTGACTTTGGATGAAATTAAAGACATTGCCGCAATTCCGGACTTGGAAACCGAGGCTTTTATTCACGGTGCCTTGTGCTATTCATACAGCGGCTTGTGTCAGTTCTCTTCATTGGAAACCGGCCGCAGCGCCAACCGCGGCAAATGTCTTTATCCGTGCCGAGCCTGTTTTGCCGGAGATTTGGGCAACAAACACATCTTTTCTATGAAAGATATGGCGCTTAAAGAAGATGTCTTAAAAATGCCGGTAACATCCTTAAAAATTGAAGGACGCAAAAAATCAGCTCTGTATGTGGCCGCCGTTACCGATTATTATCGCCGGATTTTAGACGGCAAAGGCGCCGATGCCCATCGTGAAGAAAACATTAAACAGATTTTTTCACGTCCGTGGTGCAAGTTTCATTTCAATGGCAGAAACAAAGATATTATTGATTCAGGCTTTGTCGGTCACCGCGGGTTGCCGATCGGGCAGATAAAGAAAATAGGCAGGAATGACATCGGTTTTCAAACGATGCATAAAATTTCACGACATGACGGTTTGCAAATAGACGTCCCCGGACTAGAAAAACCGTTTGGATTTTCGGTACAGAAAATAACCGTCAACAACAAAAGCGTTATTTCAGCAAACAAAGGGAGCTATATTGAAGTAGAACTTCCGAAAAAATATCCGCAGCTAAAGACGGGATTAAATGTTTATCTGGCTTCTTCAAGTGTGGTGAAAGGGGCTTATGATTATACCAAGCCCAAACCGGATGCGTTTCGTAATTTAAGCGATGTTGATGTCAGGGTTGAGATTACGGAAAACAGGATAACGGCTGAATGCGGCAAATATTTAGCAACGGCGGAAGGAAATTTTCGGCCCGCTGATGATGCAAAAAAGACTGAAGAGGCTGTCCGCCTTTCATTTGCCAAAACGGGCGGAACGCCGCTGCGTTTAAATTCGCTTGTCATAAACAATAAAAACAATCTGTTTACACCGGTTTCGGTTGTTAACCAACTGCGTCGCGAACTGTATGAAAAAATTAAGCCGCAGCATAAACAAGGGATGTTGCCGCCGTTGCCTTCGGCGCGGAAAGTTAATGCACCGCAATGGATTGTCAAAACCGATGATTTAACTTCCTTATCAGAGCTTGATTTAGCAAAATTTGCTGAAGTGGTTTACCTGATTTCGCCGCAATCATCGCCCGAAGAACTGCAAAGTTTTCCGTTGCAAAAAATCAGACTGGCGTTACCGAGTGTCTGCCGCAAGCCGGAAATTTATCAAAAAGCAATAGCGGCTTTTAGAAAAGCCGGTTATCACAAATGGGAAGTTGCCAACTGGTGGGGGTTAAATGTTCTGTCCGGAGAAACCGACATCAGTTTTGATACGCCATTATATATGTTTAATACTCAAGGTATGGCTTACGCTGCGGAAATAGGGGCAAAACGTGTATCTTTCGCATTGGAAGACACGTTGGAAAACATAAAGGAATTAATTGCAAAGGCGCCGCTGGCAACCACGTTTGTCGTTTACCAAAACGCACCTCTGTTCATCAGCGCCGGCTGTGTGCGCGATAATGATTGCAAACATTGTACCGGTGGCGAAAAACGTTACCGTTTGCAGCAAAACGGCCGACAATATGAGGCGGTTTCTAAAAATTGCCAAGTCATGGTTTTTGATAAAAATCCGTTATGCTTTGCTAAGGAGGCGTTTGCGGTTGAAACGGATTTTTACCGCATGGATTTTATTTACCGCAAATACCAACCGTCAGAGGTTAAAAAAATCGCCGATAAACTGATGCGCTTTGAAGATGTGGATAATGTCAACAAAGGAAATATAAATAACCGTAAAATCTGATAAATTGTTCTTGATATAATAAAATAAAAGATTAATATTTAGCCAAACAATCATAAACGGAAAAAACAAATGTTGGAAGAAAAAAAGACAGATAGTTTCAAAGATACGGTAAAAACAATCATTTATGCGGTTTTAATTGCGATTGTCATACGCAGTTTTTTGTTTGAGCCGTTCCGCATACCGTCCGGTTCCATGTATCCCACGTTAGAAGTCGGGGATTATCTGTTTGTTTCCAAATACACTTACGGCTATTCACGCTATTCTTTTCCGGCCGGAATAATTCCGTTTAAAGGACGGATATGGGAATCTCTGCCCGAACGCGGCGATATTGTCGTTTTTAAATTCCCGCAAGATAATAAGACCGACTTTATCAAAAGAGTGATCGGTTTACCCGGCGATACGGTACAAATTCGCCGCGGTCGTCTTTATATCAACAATAAAATGGTGGAACGTAAAAAAATCGGTGAATATAAAATCAGTGAATTTGTCATTCGCCCGGAATTATATACGGAATATGAAGAGACATTGCCCAACGGGGTAAAACACCGTATTTTGGAAGTGTCCGACCATGAGCCGCAGGTTGATAACACCACCAAAGTTACCGTACCCGAAGGCCATGTTTTTGTGATGGGTGACAACCGCGACCGCTCGGACGACAGCCGTGTCAGCGTCGGTTTTGTACCGGTAGAAAATTTAATTGGCAAAGCACGCTTTTTGTTCTTTTCACATAACGACAAAGGTGCATGGTATAAACCTTGGACCTGGCCGAAGATTATTCGTTGGTCAAAGATTTTTGACACGCTGCATTGAAATCGGATAAAAACATGGAAGATTTGGAAAAGACATTAGGTTATCACTTTAAGGATAAAAACCTTTTAAGACAGGCGCTGACACACAGCAGTTGCAGTTCCGATGTTTCCAAAAATTATGAACGGCTTGAATTTTTGGGCGACCGTGTTTTGGGTGTGGCTATGGCGCATTTGTTGTACAATCTGTTTCCCGATGATCCGGAGGGCAATTTGTCGCCGCGCCACACGCGTTTGGTGCGCAAAGAAACGGTGGCAGCCGTTGCCCGCGAGTTGGGGCTTAATCATTACATCCGTGCCGAAAACAAAAATCTGCGCGACAATGAAAATGTTTTGTGTGATGTGGCTGAGGCGGTTATCGGTGCCATTTGCATTGAATCCGGTTTTGCAACGGCCATAGATTTTGTTGACCGCCATTGGCGCCATCTGATCAATCAGAATGCCGCGCCGCAGATAGATAACAAAACAACCCTGCAGGAAATGGCGCACCGTTTGAAATACGGCAATCCGATCTATCAACTGGTGCGTAAAGAAGGTTCGGAACATGAACCGCTGTTTTATATGGAAGTTGAAGTCGGTGAAGATAAAAAAGCCGTCGGTTGCGGCAAAAATAAAAAAGCAGCCGAGCAAGACGCCGCGGCTAAACTGATTGAAGAGTTAAACAACAATGAATAAAATGGCAGATAAATCATCAGAACAATCCGAGGGCAATATCACACGCGCCGGCTTTGTCAGTTTAATCGGCGCGCCGAATGCCGGAAAATCCACCATTACCAACAATTTTGCCGGTTCAAAAGTTTCCATCGTTTCACCCAAAGCGCAAACCACCCGCACGATTGTAAAAGGTATCGGCATATACGATAAAACGCAGATTATCTTTTTGGATACCCCGGGCATATTCAAACCCAAACGCCGCTTGGATCGTGCCATGGTCGCTTCGGCTTGGGGCGGCTTAAAAGACGCCGATATTGTTGTTTTGGTGGTAGACGCCAAACGTGGTTTTGATGATGAAACCAAAGCGATTGTGGAAAAACTCAATCAAGATAAAATTGAGGCGGTTTTGGTCTTAAATAAGGTGGATTTAATCCGCAAGGAAAATCTGTTGTCGTTAAGCGCAGCTTTAAATCAGGCGGGAAAATTCAAAGAAACTTTCATGATTTCGGCTTTAACCGGCGAAAATATTGATGATTTTTACCGCTATTTGGCAGACAACCTGCCGGAAAGCCCGTGGTATTATCCCGAAGACCAAATGTCGGACATGCCGCTGAAACTTTTGGCCGCTGAAGTTGTGCGTGAAAAATTGTTTTTATACCTGCGTCAGGAGCTGCCGTATTCTTTGACGGTTGAACCGGAACTCTGGCAGCGTCGCGATGATGGCTCGGTGCGGGCGGAAATGACGATTTATGTTGAACGCGATAATCAAAAAATCATTGTTTTGGGAAAAGGCGGTCAGATGATAAAAAAAATCGGGCAGGCCGCACGCCGAGAGTTGGAAGAGATGTTAGAAGACCGGATACATTTGTTTTTGTTTGTCAAAGTTCGGGAAAACTGGATCAACGATCCGGCGCGTTACAACCCGTGGGGGCTCAATTTCAATAGCTGATTAACAAACGAAGATGATAATTAAAATTCAGCATCTTCAATAACTTGTTCCAAATGACTGCTGATTAACAAAGGAGATAAAATCAGCCCGTTTTCAAAATTATAGCTATAAAGCACATATAACGGCAGATAGGCCGTATTGTGGTTGCGTAAAAATTTCGAACTCTCATAGAGATTTGTTTGAACATTCACGGGTATGTATTCAAACTGATATTTCTGTTTCCAACGCTCAAGATTGTTTGTGTTCAAAACCGTTAAATCATTATAATGACTAAGCAAAGACCAATCAGCAATTAAGCCGATTAAAACAATCTTGCCTTGCAGGAGCCGCTCTTCCAAATTTTCAGGCAGATGATAAGCAGGTAATGTAATTTTTTTATTATAAACGGCAAGCCATATTAACAAAACTGACAAAGTGGCATAAATTCCGGCAACAATATTTTTTGTAATGATTTTTTGTTTTTTAGGCAGTTTTGTTTGTGAAAGTGCTCGTAAAAACGCAAAGAAATAATTATAAACAAAAGCGGCAACCAAAAGCCAAAACAACAATTTAAAGAAATTGATAAGGCTCATTTGTAAAAAGAACAAAAGCAGCAACCAAACAATCATACCGACAAGCATAAGAACAGAAATCAGAAAAGAGAAATTTTGCAAATATCGGGATGCTTTTTGCGACATTTTAAACTTTGGTAATTTTGCCATGATAAAATACAAACAAGATATACCGATTGCCGCCGCGTTAAAAAAGCATAAAGTATAAAAACAATTATTTTCTTGAAGATAGAAAAAATTTTTTGCCAACAATGGTGTAAAAGAAAAAGGCATTAAAAAAGTCAGAGCAATGCCGACTGCCGCCCCTTTGAATTTAAGATTGTTTTTAAGCCAGTTCTGAGGATGGCTTTGATAAATCAAGATAGACAACAACAGCAAAATAACAGCCATAAGCCAAAAAAAGTTTTGATATTGCGTTCCCCAGATAACGGGATGTTTTAGCTGGTTAATTGCAATGAGTGCCCCGGCATACAAATTACAACCGGCAAAAATACTGATAATAATGGTACTAAAATATGAAGAAGCAACTTTTTTTTGTAAAAAATCATTCAAAGGCAAAAGCCAAAACGGTAATGCCGCCGGCATAAAATTAAACAAGATTCCGACAATCAGCCCCAAAAGAGCAAAATACAAAGCTGTTTTTTGTGCGATCAATGTCGCATTATTAAAATCCGCCAATTTTATTTTTTGTCGCAGGCTGGTGTAGGCATTTAGGCGGAGTGTCAAATCAGCCTCCTGGTTTAATAACAAATCCTGATTAGTTTCAGGAACAACAGTTGCATAAATTTTTGAATCATGTACGGAAATTTTAGGTGTTTTAAAGCGGGAATGCAGCTCATCTTCCAAAAACAATGAAAAATTATTAATACTTCCGGAAAATTCAAAGACGAATTGAACTTTTTCCAATTTTTTCCCGTCATCGGATAATGTTACATCAATTTGTTCCAGACTCAAATTTTTATTTTGTTTTTTTGGCAGGTTATAATAACTTTGCTTAACAAAATTCATCATCCCGGACATGGCTTTTTCCGGAGATTTTTCAATAAGCAATTCGGGAAAAAACTTCATGTATTCACAATTTAAATTTTGATCACAGCTTTGAAAACCAATTTCTGCTTTAAGCCAGACGTCTTCGTTTGGGTCTATTGTCGTAATCTTTAACGGAAAAGCAAAATCACCGGCATAAGCCCCAACAACATCTTCATGGGCAAATTTAACGGGAAGAGGATAAAAAACTTGATAATCTTTGACGTTTTTACTTTCAATGATTTTGATTTCAGGCTTCAAACGCGTATCCGATAAAGCCGTTGCCAACATAAATCGATGGTTGGGAACATTAACATGAATGGCAGCTAAAAAATCTTGTTGATTGGAAATTGTGGCCACATCAGATATTAATCGGACTTTAAAGCCTTCTTTATCTTGCCAATGTCCAATTCCGGCATTTCCGACAAACGGATTTGGCAAAGATATACCGTAAAAAGGAAGTTTTGAAAATTCTAATTTCTCGACCATGGATTTAAATTTATCAAAAGCTGTTTTATTAACCTTATTGTCAACTTGTCGCTGCCGATAAGCTTCCATGGCTTTTTTATCACGCGGATTATTACCGTAGCTCAAAACCTTTTTAAAATCATAAACAACGGCTACTTGTCCTTCTGGTACGGGAATATAAGAATATTGTTCGGGATGGTCATAATCATTTTCATCGAGCAGCAGAGGTGGTTCTTCGGGAACTAAAAAACTTTCTTTGATTTCGTTATATTTAGTCATGCCGGCGCGATAAATATGAACGACGTGCCGCACCGTATTCGTACGTTCATAAACTTCTTGTTGTGATAATTCGGGAAAAATATCGGCAACATCTGCGCTAAAATCAGTATTAATTAAATCTCCGGGATATTTTTCATCAAAATATTTTCCGAGAATAATGATTCTGCCGATCGGACTATTGCCATCGTCTGCCAGAAGTTCACGCAGCCGAGCAGCATGGGGTAAATCAAGCCGTCCGCTAACGACAGGGAGTTCATCATTAAATATTTTTTCGTCAAAATCATAAGTTATTTCAGCCGCAGATAAGGCAGAAATATTGAAACAAAAAATAAAAAACACTATATATTTTAAAAACATTGGCATATAAAAAAATGTTTTATTTATAATATACTTATGATATAATAAGGATGTTGAATAAACAAATATAATTTTAGGATATGTACAACAAATGGGGACTATAACTGAAAAATCTTTAACCGGAAACTTTTTGGTTGCCATGCCGGGGATGGATGATGAGCGCTTTGCTGAAAGTGTCGTATATATTTGTTCACATGGCAAAGAAGGCTCAATGGGTTTCGTCATCAACAAAAAACTAAAAGATTTTTCTTTTTCAGATCTGGCGGTAAAAATTCCGATGCATACGCCGGCAAATCTTGAAACAATGTTTTTATATCAAGGCGGTCCGCTAGAAAAAATCCGCGGTTTTGTGTTGCATAGTGCCGAATATAGCAAACCGGGAACTTTCCGAATCGATGATAAAGTAGCCATATCCTCATCATTAGATGTTCTGACCGATATTGCTTACGGTCAAGGTCCCAAAAACAACCTGATAGCGTTGGGCTATTCCGGTTGGGAACCGATGCAACTGGAAACTGAGCTGATTTATAACAAATGGTTGATTGTACCGGCGAATGCTGATTTATTGTTTAACACGCCCGATGAGCTGAAATGGCAACGCGCCATGGATGAAAGCGGTGTTGATTTAACCCGTTTCATTGCCTCAACCGGTCACGCCTAACATGGTATGAAACAAAAAACACCTGTACAAGTCAAGAATTTTGGAAACGGAAAGTGCCTTATTTAAAATCTGTAATCTTTTTTGCATGAGGTGTTGAAAACTAAATTCAACAGGACTTCCAACGGAAATAAAACTGCCAACTGGTCATGTTTGTTTCTTCAAAATCTTCTAAAAGCATACAATATTTTTGCATTTGCGAAATTGTTAAGTCCTTTAAGCAAGGTTTATTATTTTGTTTAGAACAAAAATCATCACCATATACTGAATAATATATACCGTTGTTAATCTGAATATCCAATAAATTGCTGCTATATTCTTTGGCGATATTTAGCAAATTGAGACAAATATCCGTTTTAGGGGTGTTTCTTGAAATGAGTTTAATTGCTATAGCACCAATTTTTAAATTTGGGTATAAACATGGAAAAATTTGATTTTTGAAAACATCATACAGATACCGATCATGACCATAAACATTTGCAGACATAAACATTTCAGGGGGAATCAAATTAAGTTTAGAAAAATATGGCAGCAATGCTTGTTGTTGACTAATTTCTCCAAAACACAAACTATCTTTATACGATAAAGCAGCATTTAATAATGTATTGATTTGCCCGATTTGTTTGTTGAGCTTATACTTCATCATGGCTTTGGAATAACCGGCAATTGCGCCAACCGATAAAACGCCGATAATTGCCAGCACGCCCAACATCTCCACCATAGACCGCCCATTTTCACGCATAACATTCTCTCCAGTTTGCAAAATGAATGTATTTACGCGGTATTCTAAACCGTTTTTTTTTTTTGCAATTTTAAAGAGTCCGGTGGGGATAAGTTTCTACCGGCACTTTATCGTCATGCCACTGCCGAGCATTGCTCGGCAGTTCAGGCATCTCTTCTTCTCTATATGTGCAACAGACGCCTAAACCGCCGCGTTATCGCGTGCCGATAGCATGACAGAGAAGGGGATATTCAGTCTCAAACATTATTCTTGTTTAAGTACGAAAAAGTACGGAAGACGGTTTGTTTGTATTTATTTTTCCAATTGTTTGGCAAACAAAAATTTATCAATTCCATTGACGGTTGTAATTTTTTTATTTTGTAAAATATTCGGCAATTCAACCGTACAAAAGACACTGCGCGGATCAGCTCCATCAACAAAAGCCGTAACATTACCGCTGGCAGCAGCTATAAAACGGCGAGAAGCTTCACTCCATACGGTCTGAACCTCATCTTTTGTGAAAGTTTTTGTACTTTCAAAACCCAATTCAACCAATTTTGCGCCGCATTCTGTATGTTCTATCAAGATGTTTCCGGGATATTTTTGCACATAAGCAAAAGCTTTTTCGCGGTTTACACTGGTTGGTTGGAAGCTGATGCTATAAACCACCACAGAGTTTTCTTTTGAAGACACGTCCCATGTTTGCGCAATTTTCAGACCATTTAACCACAAATCTTTATTCATATTCTTTCTCCAAAGAAATACCATTTCGAGACGTTTTAGCAAGATATTGTTTTAATGTGAATTTTTCATCAATTAAGACGCCGCTCATCCCGATTTTTCGTGCTGCATCTATATTACGCTGCATATCATCAAGCAAAATACATTCATAAACAGACACCCCGATTTTCTGAGCAAAAGCAGCCAGAGCCTCGGGGTTTTGTTTTGGATAGAAAACACCGTTTTTTTCGCTTGCCGTAATATCATAACAACGAATACCGTCATTTTCAAAATCAAACACACTTTTCCCGAAACGATGCTGTAAAACATTATTTAAATGGTAAAAATGATTATTGGTCAGGACAACCACTTGTTGTGAGTTAGCCGTTCGGACAAGAGATTTGTACAAAGCATCATCTCTGGTGATTTTACCATAATCAACACGAGCAAACATTTGCCGGCAAAATGTATCAAAATCATACCCGACTTCATCACAAATAGCTTTTATATAATTAAACATACCAAGCTTGTTTTGTGTAATTGTTTCTTTAGAAATTTTTGCTTGTACGCGCCCACTAATTTTCACATCATGACGATATGTTTCTTTCATTGCGGAAACAAAGTCTTTGAGTGAAAGTTGTGAGAATGGATACAAAACCCCGTCGCAGTCAACCAACAAAGTTTTATTTGGCATTCATCCCTGCTTTCAGATTAATAACAACAATATCAGATGGTGCCAAAAGGCGCATTGGAGGTCCCCAATAACCGGCACCGCGGCTGATATAAAGCTTTTTATCACCAACTTGATACATTCCTGCCAAATAACCATTAGCTTCTTTTGCTAAAAAATGGAAAGGAAAAATCTGTCCGCCGTGCGTATGACCGGAAATTTGCAAATCAAATTTATTTTCTTCATTCTGAATAGGACGTGGCGAATGCGACATCAAAATTTTGTAATAATCATCTGAGGCGCCATATAAGGCCTTTTCAAAACTAACTTTTGCTGAATTGGCATCAGGAACACCAGCTAGATAAATGCCTGTTTGTCCGATTTCAGCACCGGTATTATGCAAAACTTCAAATCCCATATGCGTAAATTCAATCATCCATTTAACAGGTGCATTATAATATTCATGATTTCCGAGGCTGACATAAACTTTTTTTGCTTCAATTTTTTTCAATTCATCAACTTTATTTTTAATAAGCGTCGGTTCATCATCAATAATATCGCCAACCAGAAGCACATAATCCGGATTTTGACGATTGATTTGTTCGACGATATGCCGAATTTGCCACATCGGCGTAGCTGTATCAATATGCAAATCACTGGCAACCACAAGACGCATATCTTCTTTGATTTTGTTGTCGGTAATGTCAATCTCCTTAACGGCAGGCGTCTTGTTAGCTTCATAAACACTGTATAAAGCAATTAACAAAGCCAAAACAACTGTAATCAGATTATTACGTTGTAAAAGCCGAACATTGTCCGGATTTAAATCTGGATTGTGCGAAACATAATAAATGATGTACCAAATCACATCGCGGAAAAACAACAGCATAAATAATATAAAAGCAAATCCCATCAAAAAGTACGAACCTTTGGCAGCCGCCTCATAAGCAACACCGCTGATTGCGCCAAAATCTCTGACAAGCCGCAAAATCATCGGACCGAACCATGCAAGAAGCAGCAGCAATAATATTGATAATTTTGCCCAAATCGGCAAATGCCCGTATCCGGCAAGTGTTTTATAGGTAATAGCCATACAGGCAATCATAACAATCAACATAGCAATAAAAAAACTCATGTGTTTACCTTTCTTTTATATGACAACCGAATATTCGGTAAAATTATACATAACAATAAGCTCGTTTACAACAAACTCAAACGGCTGCAGCATTGGTTTCAGCGGCATCGGTTTCCGAAACTTTTTTCCGACGGGTGCCGCGTTTGACTTTGGCTTCATTCCGGCTGGGGTTTTCTTGATTATTATCATTATTTTGAGACTTGATTTCAATAACTTTAAAAACTTTTTTAGATGCTGTTTTGGGCTTTTGCTCAAGTTGGTTGTTAGGTTTGGAAAGCTGATTTTCAACAACCGATTCAACCGATGTTGCATCTTGGGTTTTGTTCTCGTTTTCGCTGTTTTGTACGGCATTGTTTTCGACGGCAACCTGAGGACTGTTTCCTTCTTGAGCAGCAACGGCGGTGTTTTCATTTCTGAAATTTTTCCGTTCATTGATTTCGGTCACGATTTTACGGTAATGTTCAGCATACTGACGATAAATTTCCATTTCGACATAATCACCCGAGCCGTGAGCTTCTTTTGCCAACTCATTATATTTTTTGATTAAATCCAAAGCCGTACCGCTGACTTTGCCCGCCGGGCTTATACTATCAAATTTGTAATTCAGAGAATAGGCGTTGCTGTTGCCGCCGTTGTTGCGAAATTTATTGTTTTTTTTCATATCCTACATAACCATGTTTGGGGCTGTAAAGCCGTGTTAAAATTAAATCAAAGTAAAAAATCGGAAAAATGGCACATCCAAACAAAATTCCCGTGCCAACGATTGAATAATATATACTTTTTTTTCAATTGCAATCTTTTTTTCTAAAAATAATACATCTTTCTATACCTGACAAATCTGTTATTGTTTGATGATGCGCTAATCCATTGTCTGTAAAAATTTTGATAATATCTGCAGCTTGAAAAATCCCGCATTCTGCCAAAAAGAAACCATCGTTTGCCAATAGTTTCTGGCAAATGGCAGCAATGCGGCGATAACTGTCCATACCGTCGTGCCCGCCATCCAGAGCAGATTGAGGATCAAAATCTTTAACTTCTATATCCAAAAGTTCAATATCAGAACTCGGAATATAAGGCGGATTAGAAACAACCATATCAAACGGCGCCCCAATTAAATTGACAATGTTATCGTCAAACCAGTCAGCCGACACAAATTGAATGCGTTCTTGCGGTATTTCCAAAGCAACTTGATTTTGTCGGGCAACATCAAGTGCCGCGTTTGATTTATCAACGCCCGTGCCATATAAATGTGGAAAGTCCTTTAATAAAGAAAGAAGAACACACCCCGAACCGACACCTAAATCCAAGACAGAAGTAAAATTGTTGTTTTTTATTAAATTTGCTGCCGCTTCAACCAAAATTTCCGTGTCCGGACGAGGCGAAAGAACATTTTCATTGACGATAAAATCATATTTATAGAATGCTTTATGTCCGATAATCTTATCCAACGGTTTATGATTTAGCCGCTCTTCAATCATTTGTTTCAAAACTGCCGTAGCCGATTGGGCAAGCCGGGTTTCATTATTAACCGTATCGGCATCAACGCCGGCGGCCGCTGCAATCAACAGCCGTGCTTCCAGCCGCGGCGAAGCAATCTTTGCCGTAATCAATTTTTTAATAACTTCCTGATAGACGGATTCGGTCATTTTAAGCAGCCATTTTTGCTTTAACATCTGCCGAAAGTTTTTCGAAAGCACGTTTTTCAATCTGGCGCACTCTTTCGCGGCTGATGTTGAACTTGGCGCCGATTTCGTCAAGCGTGGCCGGCGTATCGGTTAACATGCGGTTTTTAATGATGAATTGCTCACGTTCATTAAGCTTTGATAAACATTCCAACAAAATCTTGCGTTTATATTCGGCTTCTTGTTTGTTGGCAACTTTATTTTCAATATTTTGCCGGCTGTCAGCCAACATATCGATTTTTTCTTTGCTTTCGTCATCAGAATCATTATAAACCGAAACATTCAAAGATTTATCACCGCCGATTCGTCGGTTCATTTCCACAACGTCTTGTTCATCGACCACCAGTTCTTTGGCAATTTCCTTAACAACCTTCGGTTCCAGTTCTTTATTTTCATACAAACCTAAACGCGCTTTAATGCGCCCGAGATTATAAAACAATTTTTTTTGTGCAGCCACTGTCCCAATTTTAACCAAAGACCATGAACGCAGAATATAATCATGAATAGCCGCTTTAATCCACCAAATGGCGTAGGTGGCAAGCCTTACTTTTTTAGTCTGGTCAAATTTTTTAACCGCCTGCATCAAACCGATGTTAGCTTCCGAGATAATATCGGAAACCGGCAGTCCGTAGCGCCGGTAAGTCAGAGCGATTTTTGCCGCCAAACGCAAGTGAGACGTAATTAGTTTTTGTGCCGCTTCCAAGTTTCCGTTAACCTTAAAATCATGAATTAAACGAGCTTCTTCCGTCTCACTCAAAACCGGGAATTTTTTAATTTGCTCCATATAGCCATACAGACCGTTATCATCAATAACCGCCGGCAAATTTGTTTTGTTGTTGACAACAACTAGGTTTTTATGTTCGTTTTGATCTGTCATTTTTTTATAAGCACTTTAGTATATTTAGATAAAGTTTTATTTTAAATCAAGAGTTAAGGATAAATAAAAGAAATATCCTTATAATCCATACTGTTTTTATCTAAATTTATAATATAGCCTTGGTAGTTGTCGGCATAAGGATATATAACCAAATACAAAGGCTCTCCGGCTGATTTGTTTTGCTTACACAACAAAATATCTTTTTCCGGAATTTTTTCATTAATTTTTATCATAATCAAAGCGTTAGCCGTGTCATAATCGGTCTTTGGCTTAAAATCTTCAACCGAAACCTCGGAAAAATCGCCCAAATTAGCTAAAATAAGCGCTTTTTCGCGTTTGGCTAAAGTGGATTTTGCTGTCAACCCATCCATGTATTGAAAAATGCGTTCTCTTACTTTAGCAAACAATTGTGGTGAAGAACATTCCGGCGGCGTAATGTCCGAGATCTGCCCGAGCTGTTCATCTTCATCATAAAAGTCAGGATTCATTTCAGCAGCAACCGGAATATCGAATTCGTCTTGATCAACGGTTTCATCAGATGTTTCTGCCTTTTGCTCTATGGTTGGCAGATTGTCTTGAGCAGCCGCGCTTGTCGCCGCCGACAACAAAATCAGTGTGCAAAACATCAAGCGCAGCTTTTCTTTTAACATAAAAACCTCCTTAAAAATTAACAGATTTCGGCGTCCGCGGGAAGGGGATAACATCGCGGATATTGGCAATACCGGTCACCAGCATCATCATCCGTTCAAAGCCCAAGCCGAAACCGGCATGCGGCACGGAGCCGTATTTGCGCGAGTCCAGATACCAGGCATAATCTTCAACCCGCATACCCATGTCTTTGATTTTTTGCACCAACACGTCATAACGTTCCTCACGTTGCGATCCGCCGATAAGTTCGCCGATTCTCGGCACCAGCACGTCCATGGCGGCGACGGTTTTGCCGTCATCGTTCAACCGCATATAAAATGCTTTGATTTCTTTAGGATAATCGCGAACAATAACCGGTTTTTTGAAATGTTCTTCCGCCAAAAAACGCTCATGCTCGGTCTGCAAATCAATGCCGTACTCCGGTTTATATTCAAAGTTTTTTCCGGATTTTTGCATGATTTCAATAGCTTCTGAATATGTGATGCGGGCAAAACTGTTGTGCGCAATATTTTCAAGTGTCTGTTTTAAAGTCGGATCGACAAATTTTTCAAATAATTCTAAATCTTGTGCACAATGTTCCATAATGTGTTTCACACATGAACGTACCATGTCTTCGGCTAAATCCATATCATCATGAATATCGGCAAAAGCCATTTCCGGCTCAATCATCCAAAACTCGGCGGCATGGCGTTGAGTGTTTGAGTTTTCGGCTCTGAACGTCGGACCGAAAGTATAGATGTTGCCCAAAGCAGTGGCATACATTTCACCGTTGAGTTGTCCGGAAACCGTCAAACGCGCTTCTTTACCAAAAAAATCCTGTGTATAGTCGATTTTGCCATCCGGTGTGCGTGGCGGATTGTTCATATCAAGGGTCGTAACTTGAAACATTTCGCCGGCACCTTCACAGTCCGAACCGGTAATAATCGGCGTATGCACGTAAAAAAAGCCGCGGTCGTGGAAAAATTTATGAATGGCATAAGAAAGTTCCGACCGGATGCGGAAAGCAGCACCGTATTTGTTGGTGCGCGGCCGCAAGTGTGCGATTGTGCGCAGATATTCGTCGGTGTGTTTTTTCTTTTGCAGAGGGTAGTCGTCCGGTGCTATGGAATAAATTTCTACCGTATCGGCGACTACCTCAAATTTTTGGTTACCGCCTTTGGATTCGACTAACGCACCGACAACCGCCACCGACGAACCGGTAGAAAGTTTCTTGACTTCGTCATAATTTTCAAGGGAATTGTTGGCGATAACTTGAATATTTTTCAAACAAGAGCCGTCGTTGATTTCAATAAATGAAAAATCTTTGGCATCACGGCGGGTACGAACCCAGCCTTTTAACAATACTTTTTCTTTTTCGGCATCGGCTGCCAACAAATCAATTATTTTTGTTCTTTTCAACATTTTTTACTATTCCCTTGAATTTTAAGATGAACATTTAAAAACTTTTCGCACTATACATCAACAATCTTTAATTGTCCAGCATTGACAACAAATTTTATAAGTATAAATTATAATCAGATAATTTTATTTTTAAGGAGAAAACTCATGAAAAAAATTTTAGCAGCAATGTTACCGGCAATAATGCTGGCGGCATGCCAGTCAGATATCGATTCGTACCAATACGGCACAAGTTCGATCGGGCAGGCAAATGCGGCGGCACAATGCCGGGTGATTAGCGTGCGTCCGGTCAAGGTCAAAAGCGATAACGAGTTAGGCACGCTTATCGGCGGCGCTGCCGGCGGCGTGGCTGGTTACGGCATTGGCGGCGATAGTACGGCGCATTGGTTGGGTAGTATCGGCGGTGCGGTTTTGGGCGGTATTGCCGGCAACGCGGCTCAAGGGGCATTGTCTTCACAAAACGCTTACGAATATATTGTTGAATTGAACAACGGCCAGGTGATGACCATCACCCAAGGAACAGGAACTTTATTAAGTCCCGGCCAGAGATGTATGTTGCTCTACGGCAACCCGGCTCGTTTGATTGCTTACTAAGTTAAAACGTTTCACAAAAACGGCTTTGGTCATAAACCAAAGCCGTTTGAAGTTTAATGTTAAGACAGATAACCGTCGTTTTGAGATGGTTATTTATCACTAATCGAAATTTTATAGGTTTTTCCGCCAATAGTAATGGTTGAACCATTGGTATATGATTTTCCGTTAATCATAATATAATTTGTTTTTGCACTCGGTTTTGATTGACAACCGGTTAAGTTTGCGGAAAATGTTTGCGGACATTTTACCTGTTGCGGACTGCTTAAACCGCAACCGTTTCCGCTCACCGTTCCATACCAAGTTACTGAACCAAGCAATTGGTTGCAAACAAAATTCATTTTATACGTCGTGCCGCCAAAATTTTGGAAATTGGTGGAAAAATCTAATGTGGACGTTGTGCCCGAACCGGACCCTGAACCGCTGCACGTCGGACAGCAGCATGATATATCGGTCGAACTTACCGGAGTCGTATGAGGGTTTGTGAAAATAATCTGCGTTCTGGTATTGCTGTGTCCTTGGCACTCTTCAGAATCATAAGGATACCAGCCTTTATACTGAGCACAAGAAGTAGGAGTGGCGCATTTGTAATCTTGATGAGTAAACCAACTGCCGTTCAAAACATCAAAAATATCGCTTACGTTAGTTGGATTATTGGCCACTGTAACAACATTCGTGCATCCGGTCACTTTATAACAAGTTTTATTACCTGCAGTAGTGGTATCGTATTGGAATGGACCGGCAGGCGGTGTCTCAGAATAACCGCTTGGACAAGAATCAGCTTTCACGCATTCTCCTGAGGCATTTTCAACATAGCCATCGTTACAGAAGCAGTCGCCGTAACAGGTTTCTTGCCTGCCGGAAGCAAGTTGAATTGTGGTTTTTGTCCGACACTGTGCATTGTTCGGTATAAAAGTACTTAAGCCGGCATCTTCACAGCTGTCATAAACTTTAACACATTCGCCGTTAATAAAGACATATCCATCTTCACAAGGATCAGCATATTTTTGCGTAACGCAAGCTTTATAAGAAGTGTCGAAAGGGCAAAGAAGATAATGCTTACAACCAACGACATCATCTTTAGAATATCCCAAAGCCAGACAATCAGAAGTTTTACCACTAACAGTGGCGCAAGATGTGCTGCTGCCGTCGAAACAGGCAGCCGCCAAAGCGGAAGTAGACGATAAAAGCACGGCGGCCATGGA
>CALXZJ010000019.1 GCA_944393235.1 uncultured Alphaproteobacteria bacterium
TTCGCTCCGCCTTCTTCCGCTAATACTTTTGTTATCGCCGCTGTTAACGTCGTCTTACCGTGGTCCACGTGACCAATCGTCCCGATGTTGCAGTGCGGCTTGCTCCGCTCAAATTTCTCTTTCGCCATTGTTGTATCATCCTTGACATAAAAGGTTAAGACAATTTTTTGATGTTTAGGATTAATTTGGAGCGGGTGAGGGGAATCGAACCCCCGTCATAAGCTTGGAAGGCTTCTGCTCTACCATTGAGCTACACCCGCAAACTCTAAACATCAGAAAATAAACTGGTGGAGGGGGATGGATTCGAACCATCGTAGACGAAAGTCGACGGATTTACAGTCCGTTGCATTTGACCGCTCTGCCACCCCTCCGTTAAGTAGACGGGAAAAGAACTAATCTTTTTTACCTTCTGCATTGCAACTAACCTTATTTTTGGGTGAATGTCAACCCCTTTTTTCACAATATCTTAATTAATTGCGCATATTTTGAAAATTAAAAGGAGATTAGCCTTATGCAGAATGTGATTTTAACCGAACAAAGCAATCCGGATACGGCGGAAATTGATTTGATGTCTTCTTATCAAATTGCGCAAGCCATTAATCAAGAAGATAAAAAAGTAGCAATGGCGGTGGAAACGCAGTTAAAACCTATCGGTGAGGCGATAGAAGCCATTGCTCAATCGTTTTTAAATGGCGGAAGGCTGGCTTATTTCGGTGCCGGAACAAGCGGCAGACTCGGCGTGTTGGATGCGTCCGAATGTTGGCCGACTTTTGGTGTTGAACATAATATGGTTTCGGGGTTTATTGCCGGCGGTGATGAGGCTTTGCGCTATTCAATTGAAAACTCAGAAGATAATCCGGATTTTGGCGTTGGTGACCTCGATGCTTTTAATCCTCAAAAAGGCGATGTGGTGGTTGGTTTGTCGGTATCGGGTAATCCACGGTATGTTTTGGCTGTTTTGCAGCAAGCAAAGAAAAAAGGCTGCGTAACGGTTGGTATTACTTGTAATCCGGAGGCAAAACTTAAAGAATTTTCCGATATTTTTATTTGTCCGGTGGTTGGTCAAGAGGTTGTTACAGGGTCTTCACGCATGAAAGCAGGCACAGCACAAAAAATGGTTTTGAATATGCTTTCAACCGGTGCAATGATACGAATCGGCAAAACGTATAAAAATTATATGATAGATGTTCGGATGCTCAATGAAAAGCTTATAAAACGCGGTCGGCGATTTGTGGCAGAAATTTGTAAAATTGATGAAAAAGAAGCAGCCCTTGTCCTGGAACAAGCAAAGAACCGCGTTAAAACCGCTTGTGTCATGGTTATTAAAAAATGCAGCCGGGAAGATGCCGAGTGCTTGCTCAACAATGCCGGCGGAATTTTACGAAAGGTTATCGGATGAGAAAAAATTTTATAAAGGAAAATGAAAGCGGCAAGCCAGTGGTTTTGTATGGGCGGCATGCCGTGTTGGCGGCTTTGCGAAATCCGCACCGGCGAATCGGGAAATTAGTGTGTACGTCGGAAAATGCTGCAGAAATCAGGCAAAAATTTCCACAGGTTATGTTGGAGGTAAAACTTAAAAAAGATATTGATAAACTTTTGCCTGCCGATGCGGTGCATCAAGGTTTTGCGCTATATTGTCAACCGTTGGAACAGATAAGCATTGAAGATATTTGCCGACAAAGCGAAGGAAAAGAAAATTGCCGCGTGCTGATTTTGGATCAGGTAACCGATCCGCAAAATATTGGTGCCATTGTGCGTTCGTGTGCGGCTTTTGGTGCTTTGGCGCTTATTGTTCAAGATAAAAACTCGCCGCAAGAAAATGGTGCAATGGCTAAAGCCGCTGCCGGCACGTTGGAATTGGTGCCGATGGTGCGGGCAACAAATTTGACACGGGCAGCAGAAATCCTTAAAAAACACGGTTTTTGGGTTGTTGGTATGGATGGGTATGCCAAAACAACAATTGATAAAATGGATAAAAACGGCAAACTTGCCATTGTTATGGGAAGTGAAGGCGCCGGTATGCGCAGATTGGTCGAAGAAAACTGTGATTTGACTGTGCGACTACCGATTTCGGATAAGGTGGAAAGTTTGAATGTTTCTACCGCGGCGGCAATCGTTTTATATGAACTTAGCAAAATTTAAAAGCTTCAAGTAAAAAAACACTCTGTCTTTTATGGCAGAGTGTTTCATGCCTATTATTCTGCATTGTGCCGTGCAAGCTCGGCTTCAATGGCGGCTGCCAAATCTTCGTTAATCGGCATGGGCGATGATTGTTCTTCTGCCGAAATTTCGGTTGATGTTTGGGGAGTTTCCGTGTTTTGTTGATTTAGCGTTTCAGCTTCGGAACTTAAAGCCGCAGAAAGTTCATCTGAAGGAAGCGTGATGTTTTCTTCTTCCGGAATTTTGTAGTCTTCTTTGATGTTTAATAAATTTTCCGGCTCATTGTTGTCTTTTTGTGTTTCCGGTTGTTTGATATTCTCCGGATTTTCAACTTTGTACATAGAATCTTTGAACTGAATTGTCTCAAAAGTATCGGTATCTTTTTGATCTGTTTTATCTGAATTGTGTTTGATTTCTCTTAAAGTTGGGAGTTCATCACGGGCGGCAAGTTGCTCTTCAGTTAAAAGTTCTTCAGGTTTTGGTTCGCCGTTGAAACATTTTATCAGCCAAACATCGTAAATCGGGTGTTCTACGGCATTGACCGCCGGTGAGGAGGAAAACATCCATCCCTTAAAAATGTTAAACTCTTCTTTATCAAAGCTTTTGTCTGTGACATCGACAAAAGCCGTGTTTTCGGGAATTTCTTCTTCTGAGCTGGCTTTGCAGGCACGTACGACAACTGAAAATGTGCCGAATTTGACCTCGCCGCCGACCGGTACTTCAATCATACTGACGCGGCCGGTAATTTTATCCATGGCTTGCATTTGAGCCATGTTCATGTCTATGTTTTTAGCTTTTGCCGGGAGAGCCGTTAATAAAACAGCTGCCAACCCATAAAAGAAATTAATTTTCGCTACCATTGTCTGTCACCATGAAAATAATCTCGCCAACCGTTTCTTCCAAAGTTTTGAAGTCTTTGGTGTTGGCAAATGTTTCGCCGTCTTTTAAAAATTCATCGGATTTTCCCGGTTCAATTTTAACAAATTTGTCGCCGACCAAACCATCACCGACAATGGCGGCAACACTGTCTTTGGGGAGTTTGATGTTTGAAGCAATGCTTAAAACAACATCAACCATATAATTGTTATTGTCTAATTTTTGATTGACAACCGTGCCGACTTTGATGCCGTTGATGCGGACATCGGAGCCGATGTTTAAACCGCCGACTTTTAAAAATCTGGCATTAAGTTCATAACCTTTGACGACTTGCAAGTCTGAAACACGGTAAGCGAAAAGCAGAAAAAAAACGGCAATGATTAAAACAACAAAACCCATAATAGTTTCAATCGGTTTTTTATTCATGATATTCTCCTAAAAATCTTCCGTCGGCAGAGCCGGTTCTGTTTTTTGCAGTGTGTTGCGTTTGGCTTTTCCCATGGCAACGATACGATCAAGAAGTTCTTCTAATACCATGGCATCTTGCGTATAACTAAATTGACCGCCGTCTAGAATATATTCTTCCGAGCCGCCCGGTTCAATTTCGATGTATTTGCTACCCATTAAACCGGAACTTACAATAGATGCACTGCTATCATCAGGAATTTTTATGTCTTCTTTGATTTCAAGGTTGAGTGTGGCACTAAAACCCGGTTCAAGTTTGGCATTTACAACACGACCAATGTCTACGCCAGCCATGCGAACTTTATCGCCGACTAAAAGACCATCGGTGCGGCCAAATGTTGCTTTAATGTGGTAAATGTGTTTATCAACGTGTTTATAATCGTGTCGGGAAAAAGCCATGAAAAAAAACAAACCACAAAATACCAAAATGGTAAATAGTCCAAAATTAAAAGCTTTACTTTCTTCTTTTGAAAATTTTTCTTGCAAAATTAATCTCCGTTTTTTTACCATTAAGGCAAAATTTTGATTTTGTCATCAAAAATTTGCATTGTTTGCAAAATGATTATTTTTAATAATCGTCTTCTTCTCCGCCGCTATTGAGATTGATAATAACGGTTTTTATCAGTTCATAATGTTCGTTGGTGAAAGACAAAAGACATCTTTCACGGTCAAAATTTTCGCTGCCGAAAGTGTTTTGTGAGGCAACGACATAAAGCGAGCAATAACGGTTGCGGTATGCCAGCCAGCTGTTATACATGTCTTTTAAATTGCCGGATAACAATCCGTTGCCGTTGTTCCATTTTTTGGTTTCTTCACGTTTGGAGAGGTTAAGGTATATTTGTTGAATTTCTTTCAGAATTCGGGTGTTTTCTGCTTTCATGCATAGGGCGACTTCATTATCATCGCGGGCTTTTTGGTAGCAGGCATCATATTCAGGTGTGGCGTAAGCAGGTGCAGCCGCTGCCATCAACAACAAAAAGGCGAATATTTTTTTACACATTTTCTTCTCCATATATCAACTAAATGCATTGTAATATATAAGCCTTAAATGTCAATTGCGAAAAAAGATTTTCCCTCACGCAAAATTTTATCGGCGGATTGGGTGTATTTGCCGTCGGTATTATAAACATAAAACGGCGACAAGATGGTTGTCGGCGCTTTGGAATCTTTTTGAGCTATAACTAAAATTCGTTTGGCGTTTTGATCCGGCTTGGAATAAAATGGTATGATCTTTATGCCGCCGGCGCGTCCGGAAAATGTATTGAGTGTTTCGTTTAGCGCCTGTGTGCGGTTGATTAAATAAATTTTTCCGAAAGGTTTGAGCATTTTTAAGCAAAACTTTAACCACTCGGCAAGGGTGAAATTGTTATGATTATGTGCCAGAGCTTTACTCAAATTTGGAGAGGGTTGGTCGTGTTCGGCATAAGGCGGGTTAGTGATGACGTGGTCAAATGAACATGGTTTTAACGGAAGTTTTTTTTGGCGGATGTCAGCTTGATAATAAAACAAATTATCAAAACCATTTTCTGCCGCGCTTTGTGTGGATAAGTCCGCCAGTTGCGGTTGGATTTCCAAGCCGAAAATTTGATTTCTTGGGAAACGATAAGCCAGACACAACGAGACCGCGCCGGTGCCGGAACCGACATCCAACACTTTTTCTTGAGGCTTTAGATTATCTATCAGTGCAGACAGAAAAACAGCATCGGATGAAGCGCGGTAGCCGTCAATCGGTTGCAGAATCCGTACTTTTTTATTTAAGAGGTGGTTTTCGGTATAATCGTTCATAAACTTATCCTTTTTTTAGCTTTTAGCATAAAAAGATTAAGGATTAAATAAAAAAACACCTCTTGAAACCCAAGAGGTGTTCAAAAACCTTGGTGACAAATTAGTCGTTGGCGCCGGGGCAAACTTTTGCTTGTTCGGCGTTGAATTTTACGAATTTTTCATCAGCATCGGCATCGTTAGAGATGGCACCTTGCGGGCATTCGGAAATGCAAACGCCGCAATCAATGCAGGTATCGGGGTCAACCACCAACTGGGTTTCACATTCATGAAAAGCGTCAACCGGGCATACACTGGCGCAGGCTTTGCATTTGATGCAGCTATCGTTTACTACTGAAGGCATGTTTTATCTCCTTATAATCAAATTGATTTGTAAATTCAGGGCATATGTTTAGCGCATTTGAAAATAAAAGCAAGTAAAATTTTAACAAGCTCTTGCGCAAGACGTTTTTTGTTCCCATATAAAAGGTATGTTTTTTTAAGCAAGGAGTTTAAGATGAGCGAAAAAAGAGAATTTCAAACCGAAGTTACTAAACTTTTGGATATTGTGATTAACTCGCTTTATTCGGAAAAATATATTTTCTTACGCGAGTTGATTTCCAATGCCAGCGATGCTTGTGACAAGTTAAAATACTGGGCGTTGACGAATCCGAATGCCGCCAAAACATCGGGCGAATTTAAAATCAAAATTATTCCCGATGAAAAAGAAAATACACTGATTGTTTCCGATAACGGAATCGGTATGAATAAAGACGATTTAATCAACCATATCGGCACAATCGCCAAATCAGGTACGGCCGATTTTGTGCGCAATGCCAAAGACAACGGTTCGATGGTGGATTTAATCGGGCAATTCGGCGTCGGTTTTTATTCGGCTTTTATGGTGGCTAAAAAGGTTGAAATAATCACCCGCAAAGCCGGCGAAGAACAAGCATGGAAATGGGTTTCCGACGGGCTCGGCGGTTATGAAATCTCGGAAGCAAAAAGAGAATCCAACGGCACAGACATCAAATTGTTTTTAAAAGACGATGCCAAAGACTTTACCGATACAATTTATTTGCGCCATGTTATCCGTACTTATTCGGACCATGTGGAATATCCGATTGTGTTGGATTTGGGTAAAGCCGGTGAGGAAACGGTCAATACGGCATCGGCTTTGTGGACGCGCAACAAAGCGGATATTACCGAAGAGCAGTATAAAGAATTTTACCATCATATTTCCAAAAATTTTGATGATCCGTGGCTGACGTTGCATTTTAAGGCAGAAGGCAGCATAGAATACAATGCGTTGCTGTATATTCCGTCAACCGCACCGTATGATTTGTTTCAGCCCGACCGTCAACAGAGCTTGAAGCTTTATGTCAACAAGGTGTTTATTTCCGACAAGGTTGAAGGGTTGATGCCGGCGTATTTGCGCTTTGTCAAAGGGGTGATAGACAGCTCGGATTTGCCGCTTAACATCTCGCGCGAGATGCTGCAACAAAGCGCTTTGCTTGCCAAAATCCGCCAAGGGACGGTATCCAGAATCTTAAAAGAATTAACCAAACGCATGAAAGATTATGATGATTATTTGAAATTCTGGAACGCTTTCGGCATTGCCTTTAAAGAAGGCATTTATGAGGACTTTTCCAACCGTGAGGAAGTGGCGGCATTATCGTTGTTTGCCTCCACAAATTCAGAAGAAAAGCTCACTTCTTTGGATGAATATATTTCGCGTGCCAAACCGGAGCAAAAAGCTATTTATTACATTACCGGCGACGATGTGCCGATGCTGCGCAACAATCCGCAATTGGAGGCATTTAAGGAAAAAGGTATTGAGGTTTTGCTTTTAACTGATCCGATTGATGAGTTTTGGACGCAAACGCTGACAACATACAAGACTTTTGCAATAAAACACATTTCACAAGCCGATGTTGATTTGAATATCAAGCGTGAGAGCAAAAAAGCCGATGAAGGCGATTTGAAAAAACTGACTGATTTGATGGCGGATATGTTTAAAAACGAAGTCGGCAAAGTGATTGTGACTGAAAAGCTGACCAAAAGCCCGGCGGCGCTTAATGTGGAAAACGGGCAGATGAGTATTCATTTGGAGCGCTTGATGCGTAATCACCAGCAGCAAACGGCATTTGCCAGCACCCGGATTTTGGAGATCAATCCGTATCATCCGCTGATTATCAAACTGGCGGAAATGCTTGGTGATGAAAACAAAAAATCAGAAGTTTCGGAAGTTTCGCGTCTGGTGTTGGATCAAGCCAAAATCGCCGAGGGCGAAGCGGTTTCCGATCCGTCATTTTTTGCCGAAAAGGTGAGCGAATATATCTTGAAAGGAATGTAAAGCTTTTTGTATATAAAAAATGTTCGGGTTTACCGGACATTTTTTTGGTGAGCCGGGAAGAAAATACGATGGTTTATGCTAAAGAGCAGTAATTGCCATTTAGGATGTAACCAGAACGGCAACTGTTGAGCCGGTATTTTCCATTGTATGAATCGCAATTGCCGTTTGTCGGGCATCTTGTTAGCGTATAGTCGGCAGTATTGGTATCTGCAACACAACTGCCGCTGTACGTGCGACAGACGCCTAACCTCAGTCGCTAACGCTCCTTCAGGGCGTGACGGAAAGAGGAAAATCACACGGCGGTGGCGTACTATCATAAGCAGACGCAAATAAACTTACTTTAAACCACAAGGCATTGATAGCTTTAGATTAATAAAAACCCTCAGGATAAACCCGAGGGTTGATGTAAAATTATCGAGTAACCGGTATATCCGCTTGACATTTACGAGAGCAAAATGATTGATACGAGCTGTTGCTGTATAAGCTGTTGCACAAGGTGTCGCAAGCTCTTTCAAAGCAATTGACATAATCATTGTAACAACCTGAATTTGATCTATCTTCTTCACAGGCATGCAAATCTTGGTAACAATTGCTCATTAACCCGGTTTGCTCATGGCAGCCATTACCGACATCAACATAACCATTACGGATAGCTGTTTGACAGGTGTAAGCCGAGCAGCATTCTTTTGTTCCGCCGGTAGTTAAATGAATAGTTGATATACCGCTACAATTCATGCCTGTATATGTTAAGTCAACATAGCCGGCTGCTTCACAGGAAGCATAAGCTCTAACACATTCACTGCCATCTTCAATATAGCCATCAGCACAAACACAGTCTGTATAGCACGAAGCCGTTCCTCCGGTTGTGAGTTGAATCTCAACAGTAGAGCTTGAACAATTTCGGTTTTGGTTAGAACTGAAGTATCCGGCATCTTCGCACGATTTATATTTTGGAGTATCTTGAATCTGAATACATTTACCACTGGCATCTTCGGTGTAACCCTCAATGCAGGAGCAGGCGCTGTAACAGGTTTTTTTCGTACCGTTTGTCAAATAAATATTTGTGCTGGCATCACAGTGCATATTAGCAGGAATTGAAGAATATTTCCATCCGGCATCTTCACAGGATGCGTAAGCTTTCAGGCAGGTATTGTTTACATTGGCATAACCGGTTTCGCATCTATCTAATTTATATTTGGTGGTTGAACCGTCATTACATTCAGAACAAAATCCGTTATCAGGACATTTGGTTAAAGGATAAGCCGAACAGTCCATAGCTTTTTGCGTGATGCATCTTTTATAGGAAGTATCAAAAGGACAATAAAGATATTTCACACAACCGTCGACATTAGCTTTGGAATAGCCAAGCGTCGAGCAATCACCTGCTGGGGTTTGGTTACCGGCGCAACCTGAAGTGCCGCTGTAATCGTTAAGGCAGGTCATGGCGAAAGCCGAAGTGGAAGATAACAAAACGGCTGCCAGAGAATAAGAAAAAGATTTAATAGACATAATTTATCTCCTTGAAAGGGCTGTCAAAAAACACAAACAAGGGGATAAGTCGTTTGACGCAACATCATGGCGTAAAACCGGCAAATTAAAAGAAAAGCTTCCATTATATGCATAATTATGCACGAAAGCTAAACAGCGTGCAAAAATACTTTGCATTGTCAAAAAAACCTCCCCCTCTTTTTAACAATCTATGTATTATTCTAAACCGTTTTTTTTCATTTTGCAACCTTAAAGTTTTGGCGCTGGAAAAATATCCCCTTTTGGATGTAAAAAAATTATGAACATACCGTCATGCCAAAAAATGAGAAAAAGAAAAACAGACGCCTGACCTCGAGTGCTAAAGCACTCTCAGGGCGTGACAGGGAAGGAAATTGTGTGGTGGTGGCGTGGTGGGAAAGGGAAATCGTGCGGTGGTGGCGGACGGATAGGGGAATGCACCTTCAAGGCGTTGGCGGGAAAAGGGATATGTGGCGGTAAAATTATTTTTTACCGCCGAGTTTTTGGATAAATATTTGCATCATCCTGACAATGTAAGGACGATTTTGGGGATTTTCTAAAGCACGCAGACTGTCACGGTCTAATACGGGTTTTGTGTTTTTCCTTTTTACAAAAATTTTGATTAAGGCTTTCTTTAATTGATCCGGGGCTGCTTGTTTTTGCGTTAAAAACAGTTCCAGTCCTTTGGCAACAACCGAACGTGTTAAGGAGTTCGGATTGCGGGAATGGAAAGTTTCTGCCGTGCCCTTGACAATTTCTTTATCCATTTTTCCGGATAATATAATTGATTTTACAGCCATTTCTGTATTGATTCCATGATGTTTTTCATTCATGTTGATTGTGCGCACAATTTCGATAATGGCGGCAATGCGCGCGGCATATTCAGAATGATATTTGCCGCTGCGGTACAACATTAAATAAGTTTCAGCCATGTCGGCGTTTTTGCCTTGTTGATTTTCTGAGACAATAAAGCTAAATGTGTCGTAGAGCAAGTGTCCGAAATCTTGCCGATCTTGAGCTGAGAAGGGAATCTTGTTTCCTTCTAAGCTGATGGTGTAAATGATTTCTTTCATAATGCCTTTTAAAATGGCGCTGTCAACATTTTGGCGGATGATTAATTCACCAATGGTCGGCATAAATTCTTTAGGTAAATCAAGGCTTAAAGAATCTTTGTCCAAATCTTTGATTTTTTCTGAGATGATTTTTAACAAAGGTATAAAATCTTCCGAAACCTGCCGCATTTTAATGATTTCTTTTTTTATGACATTGCCGGATTTTATGCTGCTGTTGGTTAGTGATGCTACATAAATATTAAATAGCAATATGCCGAGTTTTTCTTTGTCTTTGATAGACAACAACGGTTGTTCGGAGGCAAAAATGCCAATGTTTTTAATGCCTTCGGCAATAAAGCCGCGGATGATGTGTTTGTCAAAAGGTAAATCGGGGTTGTTAAGCGCATGGTATAAACTATCAATAAAATCTTGCGAGCTGAAATCTGTATAAAAATCAGCTAATGCCAGTAAACCGCGCTGGCATTCCTGTAAATAAGTCGAGGCAGTTTGTTTGTCTTGATAAACTTGGTCGATTTCGCTGTTTAAAATAACGCTTATTTTACGGAAACCGTTGATTTCAGCATTATCGTTCATAAATCTTTCCAAGGTACGGTATATGACAGCGCCTAGAACTTCTTTATCACCCGGTACCGGTGGAACGACAGGTGCTGAACCGGTATCAATCAGATTAATGATGTTATTGTTGGTGTCAAAACGTACTTGCAAACCGAATCGTTCATGATAAAAACGACCGCCGGCAAGTAAATTCATGCTTTCAAGCGAAAAACATACTTTGGCAGCGGCTTGCCGGTAACGAATGTTTTTTATTTTATCCAGCTCATAGCCTTTATCATAATTCATTTCCGCCCAATTCTTGCCGTAATTGAGCCAATCGGCAATGTGAATTTTAAATTCATAACCGTTTGCTTTGAATTTTTTGTCGTTGTATATTTTACGTGTGTTCAAGTATTGTTCATAGCCTATTTGCAGATCAATTTCAATGTTGAGCTTTTTTTCCGTGCGGCGAATTAAAGCCAAATATCTTTCCAAATCTATTTTGAGGAGTTTCTTTTCAACCAAACTGCGGAGCATGGTTTCAAAAATTTTAAATTCTTTTTGGGCGGAAATTTTGGCTCCGGCACGCAAAAGTTTGATGACTTTGTCGCTTTCAAAAGGCGGTTTGCCTTTTTGAAAAGCGCCTTTTTCCAAAGTTACAAAATATACTGATGAAGTTATGAATTTGCCCAGCCATGCGTCTGTTCCGTAATTTAAGGTTGCATCATTTTCTTGATTTTTGTAAAAATCAAGCCATTCGTAAATTTCCCAACGCGGCGGGCGGATAACAGGCGGTGTTAACTTTAACAGTTCGTCACGAATAAATTTAGGAATGTCTGTATAAGAGGCTAAAGTATAGCCGACTTTTACGGTTTCGGGCTCGGAATTTTCCAGAAAAAGACGAAAACCTTTGGCTAAGCTTTTTTGCGGGTCCGTTGTTTCGGCATTTTCAACCGCAGCCGTCATCATGGCAATTAATGATTTTGTTCTTTGAACCGGCGGGTGAGCCATAATGTAATGTTTTAACAATATCCGTGCCGTTTTAACAGAGGTTTCTTCGGCATGGGGGAACATATGATTTACGAGTTGGTCGAAAATGGTTTCCCATTTGTTTTCAATAACGTGTGGTTGAACGGCGTGGAGCAGTTCGTTGAGGAGAACTTCGCGGGCTTGCGGAGTATATGCCCAAAATTCTCGATACAAGATGTGTAATGTCTCGGCAGAAATTATTGAGTTCTCGCTTTTTTTTGTTTCTCGGATGCGGTGGTGGAGCTTTTGGCAGTCATTGACGCTTCCTTTTGATACCAGAAAAGCTACGACACTGTTGGTTTCGGCCGGAAATTCTTGTAAAAAGCTTTTTATCTGGCTAAAACCGGCGGTTTGAAAATTTTCGGCATTAGTGTTTAATTCCAAATCTGCAAAAGAGGCGGGATTTGGTTTGATTAAAGCTGATAATTTTTGTTGAGAAATAAAACGTTCGGCAAGAATTTGAGCAATTTCTATCCGATCTGCCGGATTAACATTATCTTCGCGGCGTGTTTTGAACAAATCAATGATGATGTAGTGGCCGTTTAATTTATCCACAAAGTGACGAACTTTTTCATGTAATTCGGGAGAGTTGTCATCAATTTTTGAACCGCAGGCGGCAAATGCCGATTGTACCCATAATTGTTGATAACGCCGTCTTAAATCAGGGTCGGCAATTCGATGGTGCTTGCTGATGAATATGTCATAATAGCTGTTTTTGATGTCTGCTTCTTGGACGGCTTCAATGTCCGGAATAAAATTTTCCAACATGCGGTTTTGCATGATGTAATCGTCAGCAAAAGCGCCGGCTGCAGCTAACTTTTGGTAAGCGGTTATTTTTCCGAACAGGCTGGTATCAAATGCCGGATTGTTCTTTAAGAGCATGTCTTTAAGCGTGTTGTTGCCGGTGTAACGCATAATGGCAGCCATTTTTAGCGATGCCGCCAGAGCTTTTTGCGGGTTGGTTTCTTTTTTGATCTGCCGAATAATAAACTCGGCCGTGGCGTCAAAATCAACAATGCGACAATCGTATAGTTTTTGATAGGTATCAACCATGTCGACAATGTCGCGCGGGTAGTTTTCTCGTTTGGTTAAGAATGCGACAAGTTTTGCCGTTTGTAAATCAAGCAAATCATGGATTGGGTGTTTTGCCAATACCTCAAGCGGAAAACGATGGTTGTCGTCGGTCAACAAATAAAAAAGAATATTGAATTGTAAATTGGCAGCCTGATCGTTAGGAATATCAAATATCTCAGTTTGAGAAAATTGTGAAAGATCATCAGAAAACTCAAGCTTTTTAGCAATTTTATCAGCATAGAGCGGTTGATATGATTTAAAATCAATTTCTTTTAGAGAAATGTCCGGATGCAAATTTTGTTGTTCCAGAGCAAAAGCTGCTAAATTTTTCAATTCAGGTAAAACCACTCTTTCCCGCGACAACAAGCCGTATTGCAGCAATTTTTCCCGGTCGATTTTTTGCAACATGGTTTGGTAGTATTTTTTAAGCTGGGATTGAGTAAACCATTTTGCATTATGAGGATTTTTTATGGCACTAAGGCAATCCGGAACAAGCTGGTTTTCAGCAAAGTCCGGTTGGATTAAATCCCAAGTGTTTTGATATGTTGGGAATTCTTTTATTATTTTTTGTAAGTAAGCTTCAAAAACAAGATTGTCATTTTTTTCATTATAGGCAGCGTAGAGAAAAGCAGATGTGTCGGTATCTAAATTGTGCTTGAGCTTGTTCATGTCAAAGGCACCGATGGAAACTTCAAAACCGGATTCATACTTTTGCTGCTGAAAATATTTTTGTAAAAGAGGTTGGAGATTTTGCCGATTTCGTTTAATTTGACGGTCTTTTTCTTTGTTGGTTTCCAGGTAATAATCCAAATCAGACAGTTCCCCTTTTTCAGCAATGTTGTTTTGTGCGGAAACCAGCCTTTTGAGATTCCATAAGTCTTCAACCGAAAATTTGTTTTTTTCAGGTGTTGTTTGTAAACTTTGCAGCATTCTGTGGTATTTTTTTATTTTTTCAGCCAGACCTTGGTAAATGGCACTTTCTGCAGCATCAATCAAAGCTGAAAGTTTTTGTTTTTTCTCTTGTGCAGAAAAAGAATCGGTAATTTGTCCGTCTTTGTTGACTATGTAAAACCAATCAGCCAACTCTTCCGTGATGTCATCGGTGGTGTTTTTATAATTTGAGTTGTATCCGATAAGGTATAACGTTTTGGAAAGTTCTTTGACAACAATACCGAAGACTCTGGCAAAATTTTGGTTTGACAAGACTGATACGGGAATGCTCTTTCCTACGGCACTTGATGATGTCCTCAGATTGAGCTCGGGAAAGTTTTTGGCATTGAATTTTTTAAAGATGCGCTGCCGCCGGATGTTATAAAAACGCATTTGTTCCGGTAAGGTCGCATCTTTTATGCCGCCATAATCAAAATGATCCTGCAGGTGGAAAAATGCATTTAGCAGATTTTGTTCGGCTTCATCAATTTGATGGTGATTGTCTGCAAGCTTTTCTAATATGTTTAAAACATTTTGACCAATTGAAATTTTGGTTAAATTAATGTTGTTAATGCCATTTAAAATAAAACCGTTGAAGTCCGCTAATTTGGCAATGTTGGGCATGTTAGAACAAGCGGCTTCCATATCTATCAGCTTGCTCCAGAACAAGACATTTAAATTGTCCCCTTCTTCTATTTCTTTTTGCTGTCGGGCTC
Organism: uncultured Alphaproteobacteria bacterium; assembly: GCA_944393235.1. GTDB lineage: Bacteria > Pseudomonadota > Alphaproteobacteria > RF32 > CAG-239 > CAAFZY01. The sequence goes on from CALXZJ010000019.1 coordinate 14,481, forward strand.
TTTTTAAATTGTTGTTTTCTTTGGCTTCTACGAAATTTTCATCGGGGATGATTTTAATCGGAAAGGCATTTAGAAATTTTTTTCTTAAACCGATGCTTTCGGGCATTTCATGAGCAGTGGCTTCTTTCCATAATTCTTTGCGGATGTTTTCATCTTGCGGTGAATTTCCGGTCAGCAGATTGTAATTGCCGACAGAAAGCAAATGTGCCGGCATTTCGTGGCGAAGTTCTATGACATAATTGATAATTGCTTGTTGGATTTGCCGATGTTTGTATTCTAAAAATTCTGCCGGACGACCTTCTAAGATGAATTCGCGGATGGTTTGAATGAGGATATCTTGTTTGGTAAAAGTGTCGGCTAAATCATATTTTTTAGCCAAAAGCATTTGTTGTAATGTCGGTATATAGTGTCCGGACATTATGTTTTCTTTAATGTCTTCAGGAATAGGTGTCGTCTTGTTAGAACTAATATCCAGATTTTGTTTTTGATATAGATTTTCAATTTGTACAATTTTTAATTTGATGGTGTTTATGCGATATTCATTATCACCATGATTTTCAGGCGCGTCTAGAATTTTAGCGGCAAGCGAACCATATCTTTGACCGTTGGTAAGAACATGCTCAATTATTTTTCCGGCTTCGTTAATGTTATAGCCGGCTGCTGCCATTTTCTCAAGGCAGATAAATGACAGGTCTTGTTTTTCCATGCCGTTATCCGGCGGCAATAAATTGAAAAATTTTTGTAAAAGTAGAAGTTCGCGACCCAAAATGAACATTAATTGATCTTCATTGCGAACCAAATTAAACACATTCTTAGAAATCGTAATGGCTGAAATATCACCGGTATCAACCGAATCCGGCGAAACAAATTCGGCATCAGTTTCCGGAGTGTCCGTGATGCAGAAAAAAACAGGATGACGGTTAAAATCAAAGTCGTTTTTAAGAAAGCTTTCGGCAAGTTTTTTCAAATAAGCATAAGAATGTTCTTCTTTAGTGCCAGAGGTGAAAAGCAGCTTGAAACAATCGTAAAAATCGTTTGGCAATTTTTCTTTGATTTGCAGAATATTCATGTCGTGAATTCCTCGTCCTGTAATAATAATTTAAGCCGTATGTTGATATATCCTAACAGGATTATTCATATTTTTCAAGAATTTTATAGCATGAAGAAGGTTTACAATTTATTACAATATCTGAATTTTTTGCTTGAAGAATCGGAATTAGTGGTATAAGTTTTAGCCGAATTGAAAGTTTTTTTAATTTTGGTTGCGCGTTTTTGCGATGTGCAGCCGTGTGTTTAACTAAAATAGCTGCGAAAGGAGCTTTTATAACCATGAGTAAATGGGTTTATACATTTGGAAACGGCAAAGCCGAAGGCGATGCCTCCATGCGAAATCTCCTCGGCGGTAAAGGTGCTAACCTTGCAGAAATGAACAAGGTTGGTCTGCCTGTTCCTCCGGGGTTTACCGTTACAACCGAAGTTTGTACTTACTACTATGCCAATAACAACACTTATCCTGCTGATTTGAAAGATCAAGTCAGAGAAGCCGTTGCCGGCGTTGAAAAAGTTATGGGTAAGAAATTTGCCGATGCCGAAAATCCGCTGTTGTTCTCGGTACGTTCCGGCGCCCGCGTTTCCATGCCGGGCATGATGGATACGGTCTTAAACCTCGGCTTGAATGATGAAACCGTTAAAGCTCTGGCTAAAGCTTCCGGCAGTGAAAGATTTGCTTACGACTCTTATCGTCGTTTTCTGCAGATGTTTTCAGACGTCGTTTTGGGCGCTGATTTGGATTTGTATGAAGAAGCTTTGGAAAATATGAAAAAAGCCAAAGGTTATAAGTCTGATACGGATTTGACGGCTGATGATTTGAAAGAGCTCGTAAAAGAATATAAAGAAATCGGTGCTAAATTAGGTAAAGTTGTGCCTCAGGATCCCTGGGAGCAACTGTGGGCAGGTATCGGTGCCGTGTTTGGTTCCTGGATGTCGGCTCGTGCCATTACATACCGCAAATTGAACAATATTCCGGGTGACTGGGGAACAGCGGTTAACGTACAGACCATGGTGTTCGGCAACGCCGGTGATGACTGTGCAACCGGCGTTTGCTTCTCGCGCGATCCGGCAACCGGTGAAAACAGATATTATGGTGAATATTTGGTCAATGCTCAAGGTGAAGACGTGGTGGCCGGTATCCGTACCCCGCAACCGATGGGCAGCATTGGCGATGGCACTTCTTTGGAAGAAAAATGGCCGAATCTGTATAAAGAACTGGTTGATGCCAAAAACAATCTGGAACACCACTATAAAGATATGCAGGATATGGAATTTACCATTGAACACGGTAAACTCTGGATGTTGCAATGCCGTAACGGCAAGAGAACAGCTACAGCTGCCGTCCGCATGGCGGTTGAAATGGTTGAAGAAGGTTTACTGACGCATGAGGAAGCAATTATGCGCGTTGGTGCTGATCAATTAGACCAACTCTTGCACCCGATGCTTGATCCGAAAGCCAAGAAAAACGTTATTGCTACCGGTTTGCCGGCCTCTCCCGGTGCGGCTGTCGGTCGTGCGGTTTTCAACGCTGAAGATGCGGAAAGCTGGGCGGCAAAAGGTGAAAAAGTTATCCTTATCCGTAATGAAACAAGTCCGGAAGATATCGGCGGTATGCACGCTTCTCAAGGTGTTATTACGGCGCGCGGCGGTATGACCTCACACGCAGCCGTTGTTGCCCGCGGTATGGGTACACCTTGCGTTTCCGGTTCGACCGATATCACGATTGATTATAAATCCAAAACCATGACCACAAAATCAGGCGTCGTGATTAAAGAAGGCGATTGGGTATCTTTGGACGGCGGTAAAGGTCAGATTATTGAAGGTCAGATTCCGACAGTTAAAGCCGATACCAATACCGGTAATTTTGGTAAATTGATGAGCTGGGTTGATCAGATCCGTACGATGAAAGTTCGTGCCAATGCCGAAACACCGAAAGATGCTCAGCAGGCTTTGGATTTTGGCGCTGAAGGTATTGGTCTGGCCCGTACCGAACACATGTTCTTTGATGCCGGCCGTATTGCCGACATGCGTGCGATGATTTTGGCTGATAACGAAGCCGGTCGTCGTGAAGCTTTGGCTCGTTTACTGCCGTATCAAAAACAGGACTTCAAAGATTTGTTTAAAATTATGAATGGTCTGCCGGTTACAATTCGTTTGTTAGATCCACCGTTGCATGAATTTTTGCCGCATACCGATCCGGAAATGAAAGAATTGGCTGACAAATTGGGTAAATCTTTGGAAGAAGTTAAAGTTCGCGCCAATGCATTGCACGAATTGAACCCGATGCTGGGTCATCGCGGCTGCCGTTTGCCGATTACTTATCCGGAAATCGGCGAAATGCAAACCCGCGCTATTTTGGAAGCCGCTCTGGAATGTGAGGCTGAAGGAATCAAAGTTATTCCGGAAATCGAAGTTCCGTTGACAGGTTCTAAAAAAGAGCTGGATATTGTTAAAAACATTATTGATACCACGGCGGAAAAAGTTTTTGCCGAAAAAGGTAAGAGAATCCACTATATCGTTGGTACGATGATTGAGTTGCCGCGTGCGGCTCTGATGGCTGAAGAAATCGCCCAATCTGCTGCATTCTTCGGTTTTGGTACTAACGACCTTACTCAAACCACTTTGGGCATGAGCCGTGACGATACCGGAGCCATTTTGGATGAATATCGCGCCAAAGGTGTTTATGTGGCTGATCCGTTTGCTTCTATCGATGTTGACGGTGTGGGTAAATTGGTTCGTCGTGCCGCTGTTGAAGGTCGTGCTACCAATCCGGATATTCACCTTGGTGTTTGCGGTGAACATGGTGGTGATCCAAAATCTATCGAGTTCTTTGATGAAGTCGGTTTGGATTATGTATCTTGTTCTCCGTTCCGTGTACCGGTTGCCCGTCTGGCTGCCGCTCAGGCTGCTGTTAAGCATAAGGGACAAAAGAAGGACGTTGATGGTGCTTCTCACGGAACTTGCTGCAAAAAGTGTGCTTAATTAAATTTGGAGGTATGTTTAACATACTGAAAAATTAAGCCATGGAAGAGCGTCTGATGAAAATCAGGCGCTCTTTGTTTAAATCTGCGGGGTTGCCAAGGAATATCTATTGTCAAATTTATCGGAAATACTTTGTTCTTTGTTTATCGGGGAAAGCTGTTGTAATTTGGATGTCTGGTCTTAAAAAGCAAAACGTCCCGAAAACTTTTCGGGACGTTTTGTCTTGCTTGCCTAATTAATAGGTGGTAACAAAATCAATCATTCCAGCCCGGGAGCAGGTCAGAAGGATTTCCGCCTAATACCTGACAAATTTCAGGGTTGTCTCTGGAATGTTCAGAGCAACACATATTGCAGTCGCCGCAAGGTAATGCTCCCGGACATTTCGCATCATATATAATGCATCTGCCATAAGTATATCCTGAAACACTAGCATTAGGTGATGCATATAAACAAGCCGGTCCTTGATTGCCGTAACTGTTGCAAGCTTCTTCGGGAGAATAACTTCTATAGGGCACATTGGTAGACAAAGATTCACAAGAGGTGCAGTCTGTATAACAAAGCCCCGTTGATGTACCGAGCTTAAAGCTTTTATGGTCTTTGCAAACCAATCCATTCGTAGGTATACTGGAATATCCGCCATAATCATAGCAAGTTTTGGCGATACAGTTGTTTCCGGAGATTTTGTGTCCATCCTTACAAGAATCGAGTCTGAATTTGTAAGAAGATCCGGAGAGACATTGGGAACAATTGCCATTAAAAAACAGAGTGCAAAACTTTGCACCCTGTACTTAACACTTCAAATTCAAGACTTATGCGTTGTCTGAATTTTCACTATCGTCTTTTTTCTTTTCTTTTTCAGCCTTTACTTTGGCAATTTTTTCTTCGACGTTCTTTGCGCCTTTTTTTGCAGCATCAAGCCCGCCTTTGGCAGATTTTTCGAGAAACTTTTTCAGCTCGGGCAGTTTGTCGGCTTGAAAAATAACAACCACCAGTACAATGACCAAAACCCAGCTCCAAAACCCTGAAAACATTATTTTTCTCCTTTTTGCATTTGATGCAGTACTTCGGTTGCATCATAATTAACACCATCATCAGCAAACTGATTAACCTGACTATAATATTTTTTTCTTTCATTATCAAGATTTATTCGTTTTTTTCCATGATTAAATATTTTTTTTACGTTTTCAAAACGTTGTGCGGAAATATCCTCAAGGAAACACGCTTTTTGGCATAACAGTTTCATTTCATCAATTTTACCGAGACAATAACAAACGATATCGCAGCCGGCGTTCCAAGCAGCTTCGGCTCGTTCGGCAATGTTTCCTTTCAAGGCGTGCATGTCCAAGGCATCGGAAAACAACAAGCCGTCAAAACCGATACGCCCGCGGATAATTTCACGAATACCCTTTGCCGACAGGGTTATCGGGTTTTTATCATCAACTTCCGAAAGGAGGATATGCGCCGTCATCCCCGCCGGACAATCCGCGTTTTCCGCAAACGGATAAAAATCTCTTTCCAAATCCTTAAGCGGCGAATATATCATTGGCAACTGCAAATGCGGGTCTGAAACGGCATGACCATGTCCGGGCAAATGTTTTATGCACGGGCAAACGCCGTTTTCGACGTATGTTTTCCACATGATTTTACCAAGCCGTGAAACTTTTTTTTCATCATCGCCGAAACAGCGTCCCTGTAAAGCCGCCGTTGTATCGGCATATTCCAAATCCAGCACCGGCGCAAAATTCATATTAGCGCCGATTTCAAGCATATCGTTTGCCATCAATAAGGCATGCAAAGCCACAATTTCTTCTGAGCCGGTTTTGCCTAAAACCCTCTCGGAAGCATAAGAACCATACCCTGCCGCTTGCAGGCGGTTGACTCTGCCGCCCTCAGCATCAACCGCCACAACCACGTCTTCGCGCCCGATAACTTCTTTAATGTTCCGGATAAGCCGCTTTGCTTGCTTTTTATTTTCAAGATTACGGTTAAACAACGTCACACCCAGCGGATTGTATCGTTCAAACAAACGTTTTTCATCATCGGACAAAGAAGTACCACCGATGGATAACAATGCTGCCAAAATCGGACGTGTCATAATATCCTCTATTTTTGTTTAACGATACAGCTGCCGCCGGCTTTTTTAACTTCGGCGCAAACCTTATCTGCTTGCGTACGGTCTGCAAATGCACCGGCTTTCAAACGATAAAGTGTGTTGCCCGTATCAGTTGCGGTTGATTCGATTTCGTGCGGCAAGGATTTTAAAACGCTATGTGTGGTCGATAAATCTTTCCAGGCGTTTTCAACGGCTTTTTGATTGGAAGAAGCAATCAGTTGAACCTGCCAAACGCCTTTGGCAATTACCGTTGTTTTTTCGGTTGTTTTGACCGCCGGAGATTCATTTGTTTTTACGGCGGCGGTTTGTGTTGTCGGTGCTTTGTTTTCTTTAGCCGTAACCGGTTCTTTTTTTACGGATGCCGTTTTTGTTACGGCGGGTTGTTTTGTTTTGACCGTTGTTTCAACCGCTTTGTTGTTTTCGGTTTTGGCTTCAAGCTCAATTTCCGGCAGTTTTTCCGGAATGGCGATTTTTTCGCCGGAGCTGACGGAAACCGGTTCTAAATCTTCTTCAATAACTTTAACCGGCAATGGGTCTTCAACTGTGTTTTCAGCAGTGGTATCTTGTTTGTCGGCGTCAACGGCAGCCGATTCTGTTTGCGGAGCAATAACCGGCATTTTCGGTGTTTCCGGTTCCGGCAAAATGCTTTCTATTTTTTCTTCTTGAGTTTCTTTTTTCTCCACCAAGTCATAAACGGATTTGTCTTGATTTAGAATTTCCATGCCCCCCGGCTCGCTGGGTTGAATCTTTGCCGGGCTAATCGGCCGCCGCACAACGGGAATGTCTTGTGCATCTTGAGCCGAAAAACGCGGTGCCAGCAAAACCCAGCTGACGATTCCTGCCAAAACAATTCCTGCCAACGTGCCGATAAAACCATTGCGCGAACGTTGTAAATCCTGGCGCCGCTCTTCCATATCTTCATGCTGCTGGTTGGCAATTTTTTGTTTGAATTCACTTAAATAATCATCATCTTTTTCATTTTCGGAAAATTCTTTGAACATGGATAAAACCTCTTGTTAAGCTTAAATATTTTGTTCAAATATTACTGTGAAAAACTTTATAATCCTTTAACATCGGGCTTGCATAAATACGATTTTGCGCTAAACTTTTACAAAGTTGATTAAAAAATGGAAAATTTCAATGCTGATTTCTACCTATAACATAAATTCCGTCAACGCCCGTTTGCCAAACCTTTTGTCTTGGCTTGATAAAGCCAAACCTGATGTTGTTTTGCTCCAGGAGATTAAAACCGAATTCAATTCTTTCCCGTTTTTTGAAATCAATTCTGCCGGCTATGAAGCAAAAGTGTTCGGGCAAAAAAGCTATAACGGTGTGGCGGTCTTGAGCCGTCATAAAACCGAAATCGTTAATGAGGGGATTCCCGGTTTTGCTGATGAAAACGCCCGTTATCTGGAAGTTTTGGTCAAGGCGCCGACAGCTGATATCCGCGTGGCTTCCGTTTATCTGCCCAACGGTAATCCGCCATATAACAATCCCGATGACGAATCAAAATTTGCCTATAAGCTTGAATTTATGAATGCTTTATATAATCATGGGGCAGAGTTGTTGCGCAATCATGAAAAAATTGTTTTGGGCGGCGATTTTAACGTGATTGCCACGCAAGATGATGTGTATGATGTCGAATTGTTCAAAAACAACGCTTTGTTTCGTCCTGCCGTGCGCCAAAGGCTCAAGGCGTTGCAATATCTGGGTTTTTATGATGCTTTCCGCACATTGCATCCGCAGGACAACGGCTACACTTATTGGGACTACGGCAAAGCTTATATGCAGGATTTGGGTATGCGTATAGATTATTTGTTTTTGTCGGCGCAAATGGCGGATGCTTTGGTCTCCTGCGAAGTTGATAAAAATCCGCGTGTGATGGATAAACCTTCCGATCACACGGTTTTAACCGCAGAATTCCGTTTTTGAAAGAGTAAATGTCATGAAATTGGTTGCCGTACTCATCACAAGCTTATTTTTTTCATTCGCGGCGCAAGCGGATTCTTTAGAACAGGTTTATGTTACATTAAGCGAAGATTACATTAATGTCTTAACCAATCGGGAAATTACGTTAAAAGGTTTGCAAGCATTGGAAAAAACCGATACAAATATTAAAGTTTCCGCCACGGATAAAAAATTATACATTTATTATAAACGCCGGTTGGCAAAAGTATTTTCACTACCGGAAACGGATAACATTTCCAATGCATGGGCGGCTTTGAGCCGTGAAGCCATTGCTGCTGCCGCAAAAATATCGCCAAAAGTTGAATTGTATGATTTTGAAATGCCGGATCGTTTTGCCCGATCGGTTTTTCAAGATCTTGACGGTTATTCACATTATTACGATGCTTTCCGCGATGAAACACCGTCAGCGCATAAAATCCGTCGCAATTTTGCCGCCCGTATGGATGATGATGTTTTGATAATTAAGCTTCTTTCTTTTAAGCAGGGTGTTAGCGGCGAGGTTTTAAAAGCTCTGCAAGATTATCCGGATTCGGAAGGTGTCATTCTTGATTTGCGCGGTAATCACGGCGGTATTTTGGCAGAAGCCGTTGCAATTACGGATATGTTTTTAGATGAGGGTATCATTACCTACACCGGCGGCAAAACCGGTCAGGCACCGGAATTTTACACAGCGGCTGCGGGAGATGTAACCGACAACAAACCTTTGGTTGTATTGGTTGACGGTTATACCGCCTCGGCAGCGGAGATTTTGGCGGCTGCTTTAAGCGAGCAAAACCGCGCGGTTTTAATCGGTACCGACACATACGGCAAAGGCACGGTGCAAAACGTGGTGCGTGTAGATGCCGAAAGAGCGATGGCTCTGACCACGGCTTATTTTTACACGCCCTCAGGCGCTGCTATTGATAAGCAGGGCTTAAAGCCGGCGGTTTGTACCGGAAATATAACTTCGCCCGAAAATCTTGCCGATGCCGATTGCACCAAAGCCGACCGTTTAAATGAAGAAACGGATGTGCAAATTGCCATAAAATACATAAAAAACGAGTTATGACAAATTTGTTGTTGACAACGGCGCGAAAAAATGTATATTACGCCTAAATGTTTTGATTTATAACCTTTAATTTAAGAGTAAAAACAATGGCAAAAGCAATAAAAGTAAAAGTAAAATTAGAGAGCAGTGCCGGTACCGGTACGTTTTATCTGGCTGAAAAGAACCCGAGAACTCATCCGGAAAAATTGGTCTTGAAAAAATATGACAAGAAGTCCAAAAAACACGAAGAGTTCGTTGAAAAGAAGTTAAAGTAGTTCTTTGTCAGAATAAAAGTTCATCAAGAGGTACGGGCAGCCGCACCTCTTTTTTTATGATAAAAAACGGCTTTATCAACCGGCAATTTCTTATTTATCAGGGTGTTTGAAAGCCGCGTTTTTTAACTTATTCTTCCGCCGCATCGGCAAAAGCTTTGTTATATTCACGTTTTAAGGTTTCAATCTGAACATCGGTGTAACGCTGGGTTGTGTTCAATGAAGCATGACCCAGCAGCTCCTGAATGGAACGCAAATCAGTCCCTTCAGCCAGCAAATGCGTGGCAAAAGAGTGCCGCAACGCGTGCGGCGTCACCGTATCGGGAAGTCCCATATCCATACGGATTTTTTCCAACTGCCGCTGCACAATGCGCGGACTTAGGCGGTCGCCGCGGGCGCCGACAAACAAAGGGCTGTCAGCCTTAAAGTCATACGGCGATGCTTGTTGATATTGTTTGACGGCTTCATAAATCACCGGCAGCAGCGGAACGATTCTTTCTTTGTTGCCTTTGCCTTTAATGCGCAAAAATTTGCTGTTTTGCGTCATATCACCGGCATTTAATGAAAGCGCTTCAGAAATACGCAGCCCGCAACCGTAAAGCAAAATCAATACAGCCTTATCACGTTTTGCCAACCAATCGTCATGAGCAAAAACGGAAGTTTTTTGCAAAATTGTTTGAATGTCGTCCACTTCCACGGATTTTGGCAGCACTTTAGGCTGCTTGGGCGTGGATAGAACCGAAACCGCTGGATTGTGCAAAATTTGTTCTCTGTCCAACCATTTGAAAAAATTCTTAAAGGCTGACATTTCACGCGACAAAGAACTTTTTTCAATATGTTTTGCCGCGCGATGACTGATAAAGCGCCGAAAATCATACACTTCCATTTGCGCCAAAAAATCAAGCGTGACAGCTGTTTCCTCGCCGTAAAAGTTGATAAAACATGCTAAATCGCGCCCGTAAGCGTCCAATGTATGTGCTGAATAGCGTCGTACATTTTTAAGCCATGCTAACCAGCGGGTAATGATTTTTTGCACCTCCGGCGTTGCTTTGTATTTGATTGCTTCTTTCATAACTTTCAGCATAGCACTGAAAAGTTAAAATCTTTTTACTATATCCGCCAAGAAATCTTAAATTCAGCACTCTGGGTACCGATATGTTTGGTACAAATGTCATAAATTTGCTCAAGTGTTACATTCTTCAAGCATACGCGTCCGGTCGTACAGCGGTTGTCGCCATATAAAACGCCTGCTTTGGCTTCATCGGTTTGATGTCCGCTTATAGTAGATACCGTATTGATATTACCACTGTTTTCTTTGGCGGTAACAATTATGTTGCGGCAAATTTCCAGATTCTGTGCGGAATTTTTGGTTAAAGATGATACATTGTTGAAACCAAGATTAATTGACTCACCACCATCGACATCATATACATACAAAACATACCAAGCGGTTCCAAACACATCATAAATGTAATTGGGTTTATTTGCTCTAATCATTTCCGTTGGCACTTCACCTAATTTGACAAAATAAGATGTTATATATTGCCCGCGAAACTCTTTTGAAAAACTATGGACATAACGTGCCACGGCATTGATTAAGGTGTTTAATTGCTCAGCCTGTTTATTGAGTTTATATTTAAGCATCGCCTTAGAGTAGCCGGCAATAGCGCCAACGGAAAGCACACCAATAATTGCTAAAACGCCAAGCATTTCCACCATAGAACGACCGCATAACGGCACATCTGCTTGCCTTCTTTTCGCTCGTGTACTATTTTTGTACATGTCGCTCAAACAAGGCTGTGCATCTGCACCCTTCTTCGGTCGTTCACCTCTTGTGCATAGAGCCGCATCTACTTGCAACTTTTCTCCTCGTGTACCTAATGTTGTACACGTCGTCGAAAAGTTACGGCGTATCTGCAGCCCTCTGCGCAAGAATGAAAATAAGAAGGAAATCGCGTATAATGGCACATCTAAAGCGCTTTTACGCGAAGTCGGAAAATTCACGTACGTCTTTTGTACGCTAGGATTTTCCTCCTCGCTGGAAAGCACTTTATCTACACCATTCTCCGCAATTCTTCCGCATAGAGCCGCATCTGCTTGCAACTTTTCTCCTCGTGTACCTAATGTTGTACAC
>CALXZJ010000020.1 GCA_944393235.1 uncultured Alphaproteobacteria bacterium
AATTCACGTACGTCTTATGTACGCTAGGATTTTCCTCCTCGCTAGAAAGCACTTTATCTGCACCATTCTCCGCAATTTCAGCATGTGCATGAGAGAAGAAGTTAAAAAAATCAAACAAATTCATCAAAAGAACTCCCCAAACTGCAAAATGAATGTATTTACGCGGTATTCTAAACCGTTTTTTTTTTTTGCAATTTTAAAGAGTCTGGTGGGGATAAGTTTCTACCGGTAGGTATGCATACATTGACGCCATGCCATTGCCGACAACTCCGCACATTCCGTCACCCCATGAGCCGGCAACGTCGGCGAGTTTAGGGGTCTCCCAAAGGACGCCTTAACCGCCGCACTAACGCGCGGCGGTGGCGTGACAGGGATGGAAATTGTGTGTCGGTGGCGTGAAGGAAAATGTGTGTCGTGGCGAGGGGGATTGTGCGGTGGTGTGTGGTGGAAAAAAGGGCAAAAAGATAAAATTATTTATGCTTTTAGCATTTCAGCAATTGGGCGGTAGCTTTTGCGGTGTTCAGGGGTGATGCCAAATTTTTGCAAACCCTCAATATGGCTTTTGGTGCCGTAACCGGCGTTTTTTTCAAAGCCGTATCCCGGGTATTGCCGAGCTAATTCTGTCATCAGGCGGTCGCGGTAAACTTTGGCAATAATTGAGGCGGCGGCAACCGAATATGATGTTGCATCGCCTTTGATAAGTGTAATACTCGGGCAGGGAAATTTTTTTGGTTGGCGGTTGCCGTCAATAATTGCCATATCGGGGATTTGCGGCAGCTCTTCTACAGCTCGTCGCATGGCTAAAAAAGTTGCCTGCAAAATATTCATATCATCAATTTCCTGCGCGGAAGCCTCGCCGATGCCATAGTTTAATTTGCCGTTTTGCGCTTCTTGTTTAAGGAGTTCGTAAAGTTCTTCACGCTTTTTGGCGGAGAGTTTTTTCGAATCGTTTAAGGCGTTTAGGAGAATCGGGTTGATATTGTGGGTATGGAAAGTAACAGCCGCCGCAACCACAGGTCCAACCCATGGTCCGCGTCCGGCTTCGTCAATACCGGCAATCAAGCCTTGATATTTGGCTTCTTCCTTCCAATCAGGCATTATGCTTCTCCTTTTGTTTTAAGAGCTAACATAACTAAAAGTGAAATTCAAATGTTATTTCTAATGACGGACAATCGGTAAACCTTCATAATCAGCCTCAATTATACCGCCAATGACGACAGCAACGTTTTCATACCCGCTTTTTTCGAACATTTGAGCCGCTTGAGAAGATCTGCCGCCGGAAGAACAGATGATGTTGATGGTTTGTTTTCCGTTTAAATGCTGTTCTTTGATAAAAATTTCCGGTTTTAGGGTTTTTAGAGGTTGGAATATATGTGGAAATGCTAAACTTTCTTTTTCATATTCGTCTTCATCACGAACATCTAAAATGAGTGAATCTCGACTTAAATCTTTCGGTCTTATGAATCTCATATTCGTTCCCTCCTACCGTTGTTTATATAATATCAGTGTCAAAAGTTTTAAATTAAACTAAGGATTAGCCATAAAAAAAAGACGCCATGTCAGCGTCTTTTTTTTTGAAGAATTGTCGTTTTATAATTATAAAATAACATATTCAATCTTGTTATAACCAGCCTCAATCACATTGATGCGTAAGTCATTGATAATGATGGTTTGTTGGCCGGTCGGGAAAATAAATTCTTCCGATTGAGCGTTTTCCCCTAAAGTTGAATAAGTGAAACGCATATAATTGTTGACAATGCCGTCATAACGCAGTTCCCAACCTTCTAAAACTTCAGTGTTTTCCGAACGCGTGGTAACTACCGGTGTGAAAACAACATCTTCCGGCTCAGGGAAAAAGAGAATGTCTAAAACAGCCAAACGGCCATCAACAATGCGGCCAATTCTATCAAGCAATTTACCGTCTTCGTCTATCATTAAGATATCACCGCTTTTGCCCTGGCGTACCAACATATATTTGGTGCCGTTGAAAGTGGTTTCACCAAAAGCGTCAAATTTGCTGCCTTTTTTGATGGTTAACGGCGAATAGCTGGAACTCATGACGGCATCTTTGTTGACCGTTAAGGTTGCCGAACCGTAAAAATCTGTCCGATGTGTGCGGCTGAAAGCCATGGTGCCGCCAACTTTGGTGATTAAAACCTGATTGCGTTCAATGTCGTCTTCGGTGATGGTTTTGCTTTCGGTTAAATATTCATCACCGGATTTGGCGTCGTAATAAAAAATTTCTTCCGTCTGCCAAATTTGGAAAAATTTGTTGCGGCCATGAAAAATGTCCATATCTCCGGCATAAATACAAGCCGATAACATGGAAAGGGATAAAAGTGCAGCTAATTTTTTCATCGGATTAATCTCTTTTTTAATGTTTAAACATATTCTATGTCATAATATAGATTAAATTTGGTAAACAAATCAATAACAAAAGAGATGATATGAAGAAGAATTTATCCGAATGTTTGATGGTAAAGTTTGAACCGGTGGAAAATATGCCCGCGGATTTAGCGGATTTTCTGGACGGATATTTTACGGTAACGGCTTGTAATTATAAAGATGACGGCAGGGAAGAATATGTCGGTTATGCCGCCATGAATTTTGATGCCGACGACCTTAAACAACAAGCGGCTGCAATCGGTGTTAAACTTTTGCCTTATACGGTTGAAAAATTGACCAGCCAAAACTGGCTTGCCGATAACGTGATTGAATTTCCGCCGATTGAAGTGGCTGATTTTTGTGTTTACGGCGTGCATGAAAAACAAACGCCGCAAACAGATAAACTAGCCATAAGAATATATGCCGCCACGGCTTTCGGGTCATCACATCAGACGACGAAGTCTTGCTTGCAAGCCATAAGTGATTTGAGCGTATCGGGTGCAAAGCATCGAAAAATTTTGGATATGGGTACCGGGTCGGGCATTTTGTCGCTGGCTTGTGCCAAGCTCTGGGCAAAAGACGAACCGCATATCGTGGCAGCCGATATTGATGTAGAATCGGTCAATGTAACGGCGCAGAATGCTTATGATAATCATCTGGAAAAATATATCGACGTGGTGCAAAGCGATGGTTATCAAGCAGAGATTATCAAACAAAACGCACCATATGACATTATCTTGGCTAATATTTTAGCCCGCCCGTTGATTGAAATGGCGCCTTTGCTTGCCGCGCATCTGGCAGCGGGCGGTCATGCCGTTCTTTCCGGTTTTGTGGATGATCAGATTGAATGGGTGGTTTCTGCCCATGAAAAGCAGGGTCTGAAACTATTAAAAGTATATGATATGGATAATTGGCATGCGGTGTTGATGGAGAAACAACAATGAGCTTAAAAGAACTGCAAAAACATTTGAAAGATAAAAATATTCCGGCTTTTTTTCAGCCGATGTCCAATATGTTTTTGGGGCAGGATATTTTGCCGGAAGAAAATAGAATCAGGGCGTTGACGGGTTTTTCCGGTTCGGCCGGAATGTTGCTTATAACGCCTGAAAAGGCTTGGCTTTTGGTGGACGGACGTTATGCTATACAGGCACGTTATGAAACTAACCCCAAAGAAGTTACGGTGATAGACAGCCGAAATTTTTTTCTGACACTTGGTTCGTTGTGTCGTGAAAATCAGATTCAAAAACTTTTTTATAATCCGTGGTGTGTTTCGGTTAAAAATGTGCGCTATTTTTGTAAAGTCTTTTCAGATATTGTGTTGCAGGAAGATAAAGATTTAACAAACCCGCTTTTATCGTCCAAACCGGTTGAGGTTTTTGCTCATGATATTAAATACGCCGGCAAGAGTGCGGCGGAAAAATGTGCCGAAGTTGCCGCAAAAATTCCTTCTGACTGCGCTGCATTGTTGATAACTTCCGCCGACCAGGTTTCATGGTTGATGAATCTGCGCTCGCACACTTTGTCGGACACGCCGGTTTTGCGGGCTTATGCGCTTTTGGATCGCTCAGGCATAGCGTGTGTTTATGCCGATGGTTGTGTTTATGAGGGGATTAAGCCGTTGAGTGCGCTTGCGGTTGATTTGCAGACATATCACGGCCAATCTGTTTTGGCGGATATGGCCGATACGCCGCAACAAATTTTAAATATACTGCCGGAAGGCGTTGATTTGTGCTTTAGAGATTTTAATCCTGCGGCAAAAATGAAGCTTATCAAAAATGAGACCGAATTGGCAGGTTACAAAAACGCTCATCTCCGTGACGGCGTTGCCGTCAGTAAATTTTTGTGTTGGCTGGAAGATCATCGACAAGGCATGACCGAGTGGGATGTTGTGCAAAAACTGGGCGCATTCCGCCGTCAGCAAGATTTGTTTTTTTCCGAAAGTTTCGGTACGATTGCCGCCGTTGGTGCCAATGCGGCGGTGGTGCATTATCAGCCGTCGGAAAAAAACTGCGCGGTGCTTGAATATAATACCGTGTTGTTGCTAGACAGCGGTGCGCAATATTATGACGGTACAACCGATGTTACCCGAACCATTGCTTTGGGAACGCCTTCAGAAGAAATCAGAAAAGCCTTCACTTATGTGCTGAAAGCGCACATTGCGTTAGCAACGGCACGTTTCCCCGAAGCCACATCCGGAAATGCGCTTGATGCGATTGCCCGTGCCCCTTTATGGCGGCAGGGGATGGATTATGCCCACGGCACAGGACACGGCGTCGGGCATTTTGCCAATGTGCATGAAGGGCCGTTTGCGATTAGCACGGTTAATCCGTTGCCGATTTATTGCAATTATGTTACCTCTAATGAGCCGGGGTATTATAAAGAAGGCGCTTTCGGTATCCGAATCGAAAACATGGTTTATACCGTGTCGGCGGAATATGACGGTTATTTGAAATTTGAAAACCTAACCTTAATTCCTATTGATAAACGCTTGATTGATAAATATCTGTTAAGCAGCGAAGAGCAGAGCTGGTTAAACAGTTATCATAAAGAGGTGTTCGACTGTTTAGCTCCTTATATGGATGCCAATGAGAAGGAATGGTTAAAGGCTGTCTGCTCTCCGCTTTAAAATTTAAGGCGGAGGAAATATGGATAAGTTTTTGTTGGCGGGTATTTTTGCCTGTCTGATGATTTTAAATGTGCAGGCGCAGACCGCCTTTGATGAAAGTTTTGCCGATAATGAACCGCTGCAAGAATATTTTGCTGCCGATGCCGACAATGAAAACAAGTCAATCATTTATCTTTTTTATAACGGCGAACAATGTTTTGACTGCCTGCAAGCCATTGAAATGGTTGAAAATTTGTATAATGAAGAATATGCCGAACTTTATAGTTTGTTTGTGATTGATTATACGCAAGACGATGGTTTTGATTATGCTCAAGCTTATGATTTATTTGCGCCGTTTGCTGTCGTGTTGGTCAAAATTCAAAATGGTGAGATGTTGGGCTATCGCAAACTTAACGATATTCATGTTCAAGCCGGCAATACTGAATTTTATGCCCGTTATTTGAGCGAGGAGATTGATAACTTTTTGGGAAGTTCTGATTTTTAGAAACTTTCAGAATTTAAATGATTAATCAGAATTTTCAAATCATTGAGTTTTAATTTTAAATTAGCGGAAGGATTTTCTTCTTCGGCGGCTTTTATCTGGCGCCGCGCCGTTTCAAAATTTTTAATTCCGGCGTTGTATTGTGCGGCGGCGTAATACATTTCCGCCGGTTGTTTGTTTTCTTGATATGCGCGGGAAAGCAGCAGCCAAGCCGTTAAATTCGGGCGTTTTAGTTGAACTTGATTTAAAACGGTAATGATTTCTTTTAAGGTTGTTTTATCATGCGGCGCTTCCAAGGCGGTTTGCGCCCAGCCGAGTAGAATATCTGGCGAATCGGAGCGTAGGCGGCGGGCTTTTTCATAGGCTGTTAATGCCGTTTTAAGCTTGCCGCTTTCCAGTAAAAATTGCCCTTTCAGTTCATAAAAATACGGATTGTTTGGCTGTTTGGCAATCAAGCCGTCTAAAGTTTGCAGTGCTTCCGGCAAATTGTGTTCGCGATAAGCCAAAATAGATTGGGCGTAACGTCCGGCAACCGAATGATCGCTTGATGGATATTTTTGTTTGGCTTGTTCTATTGGCAGCAGAAAAGCTGACAATTTAGCTTTAATCATCTTAAATTCTTCATCATACGGTGAAGTTGTTTTTCCGGATGATTGTTGTAATGCTTGATTAAAAAATGCGGCACGCTCGCTGTTCATCGGGTGGGTGCGGAAATAAGGCGTTTCTTTATATCCGCTCAGGCGGTTTAATTGATTTATTTTTTTCATAAAATTTTTCAGTCCACGCGGTGACTGATCAATTTTTTTCAAGTATTTGACCGCGCTTTCATCGGCACTGCGTTCTTCTTGCATTTGGTAAGCGGTTAGGCTGTTTAATAATGAACTTTGCGAGCCGAGCAAAACGGCCATGGCAGCATCGCCGTTGCCGGAAGCTGCAGCAGCGGCGCCGGCGGCAATTAAAGAGGCAACGGCTAAAGATTGCATACGATTTATTTGCAATTTTTGCCGGACAATATGCCCGCCGGCGATGTGTCCGGTTTCGTGTGCAATAATGCCGTTTAACTCGTTAACGTTATCGGCGTTTATCAACGTGCCGGTATGAATAAACAAATAGTTGCCGTCGCTGACAAAAGCATTTAATGAATTGTCGTTTAAGATAAACACTTTTTGCGGATTAAAGGTGATGCCGGCAGCGTTAAAAATCGGGCGGATGATTTTGTGCAAGAAGGTTTCGGTTTCATCATCGGAGATTAATGATACGGCAAAGGCTTGTACGGGCAAAAAACAAATGATAACAAGAAAAACATATAATGCCACAGACGGCAAAAACAGATGTTGTTTTTGCCGTCCGAAGAAGAAAACAGATAAACGGTGTTTTAACCGATTAACTTTCTCCACCATGCCATTTTTCCTTCTTTTTTAGGCTCTGATTCTGTGTTGTTTTTTTCTGCTTTGCCGTTTCCGTCATAAGAATCCGTCGGAAAATCTCTGACATTGTCACGACCGTTGTCGCGCCGACTGCCGCGGTTGCGTCGACGGTCATAATAAGAGCGTCGGCCACGGAAACGACGGTTTTGACGATTGTCGTTTTCATTTTCTTCGTTAGCGTCATCGCTTTCCGGTTCGGTATTGTTGAAATCGTCATCGTCTTCAGCTTCGGCATAAGTTGTGGTCGGAAGGTTATCGCTTTCTGTCGTTTTTGTTTGTTTGATGCGTTCAATGCGGTATTCGGAAATGTTTTTAATATCGTCATCGGCAGAAATGACAACTGACATGTTGTAGCGTCCTTCCAAATCGCATAAATTTTTACGCTTTTGATTTAAAAGGTAAATAGCGGTTTCGGTCGGAACGTATACATTCAATCGTGAAGAGCGATTTTTGGTGCCTTCTTCTTCAATGGCGCGCAAAATAAACATCGCGCAAGATTCAGTGGTGCGTACCACGCCTTGCCCATGACAGAACGGGCAGGGCTGATAGTTGCTTTCAATAAAGGAGGAATGCATCCGTTGACGCGAAATTTCCAACAAGCCGAAACAACTCATCTTGGCCACCTGAATGCGGGCACGGTCATTTTTTAAGGCGTCTTTCATGCGCTTTTCCACTGCCTGATTGTTTTTGGGTTCGTCCATATCAATAAAATCTATAACGATTAAACCTGCCAGATTACGCATCTTTAACTGTTTGGCGATTTCATCGGCGGCTTCCAGATTGGTCTTGAGCGCGGTTTCTTCAATGTCTTTTTCTTTGGTGGCGCGGCCGGAGTTGACGTCAATGGCGACCAAGGCTTCGGTTGGGTTAATCACCAGATAACCGCCGGATTCAAGCTGAACCACCGGACTGTGCAGTTTATCAAGTTGTGCTTCAATCTGGAAACGCTGGAACAAAGGCATTTCGTTTTGTCGGCGGCATTTGATTTTTTTCAGGCTGTGCGGCGATAAGATTTTTACAAAATCGCGTGCGGCTTTGAAAGCATCGTTGCCGTCAACAATGACTTCGGAAATATCTTTGGTGTACATATCGCGCAAGGCACGTTTGATTAAATCACCTTCTTCATAAATCATGGAAGGCACTTTGTTTTTCAAAGCATTTAAGCGGATATGATTCCAGGTGCGGATCAGATAATTGTAGTCGCGGACAATGTCGGCTTTGGTTTTGTCTTCGCCGGCAGTGCGGATTATCATGGACATTTCGTCGGTTAAAGGCAGTTCTTTCATAATGTCTTTTAAGCGTTTTCTGTCCGCGGCGTTGGTGATTTTGCGCGATACGCCGCCGCTTTTGATGCGGTTGGGCATTAAAACACAATACCGTCCGGCCAAAGATAAATATGTGGTGCAAGCAGCGCCTTTGTTGCCGCGTTCTTCTTTGACAATCTGAATAAGAAGGGTCTGACCTTCTTTGATGACATCCTGAATGGTGCTGTAATGATATAGTTTGCGGGCACGTAAGAGTTTGCGCTGAATTTCAAAATCACTTTCCAGATCTGTGTCATCATCGTTATCGGAAGATATTTCTACTTCATTATCGTCGTTGTCTTCCGCCTCATCGGTAATTTCTTCATCATCAGCATCTTCTTGAACAATGGGGTCTGTGTTTTTCTGCTGACTGGCTAAAGTCTTGAAATCCTCATTTGCCGCGGTTTCGGCAGAAGAAGTTTTTTCTTCTGTTTTGTTTTCATCATCAGTGGTTTTTTTAGCTGCTTTGCGGCGGGTGTATTTGCGTTTGGTTTTGACTTTGGGCGTATCTTCTGCCGACACGGGATTTTCGGCTGTGACTGCTGTGGGTGCTTCTGCCGGAGCGACATTTTCTGCAGCCGGTTCCAATGTTTGATCAAGCAGAGCAGAGGTGTTGTCGACCGTTGTTTCATCGGAGGTGTTTTCAGGATTTTGCGCGGCTTCCGCGGCGGCTTTTTGCGCTTCCTCTTCGCGTTTGCGGGCTTCATATAAAGCTTGTTTTTCGGCACGGATGCGCTCGCGTTGCTCTTCACGCTCTTTTAAGTATTGTTTTTTGCGTTCAATAATTTCATCAACTTCGCGCTCAACCGTTTCTATAAGTTCCGGGCTGGCGTTATAATAATCAGGGTGAATTTCACCAAATGCCAAAAAACCGTGTTTGTTGCCACCATAATCGATAAAGGCTGCCTGCAATGAGGGTTCAACTCTGATAACTTTGGCAGTGTATATGTTGCCTTTGATTTGTTTTCGCGAGCTTGATTCTATTTCAACATCTTCGACTTTGTTGCCGTCAACAATAACAACGCGGGTTTCTTCCGGCTGGGTGTCATCAATTAACATTCTTTTTGTCATAACTTTATCCTATAAATATACTTTTTTCCTTGCTGCCGGATATTAAAGTCATAACAAACAAAAATACAATAAGGGTTTCCCCTTTTAACACAATGCTTGGCAAAATCTGCCGTTGCATGTTTTTATGGTTGCTTTTAAAAACTATTGTTCTTCATTCTCATTAGGGCTTTTAAAAGCATATAATATCCTGCAGTCCACTTTGAGCCAGGGGCACATCGTTTCACAATGAAAGGACGGCGGCACCTCATATAAGGAAAATAAAACGATAAAACGATGGCAAAGTTTCCTTACATCAGTGCATACAATAATCTGACCCGTGTACTACAATATAAGATTTGTTTTAAAATACAATACTAAATTTTGTCTGTTTGCAATTTTTTAACAGATTGGTAATAAGTCTGCGTTAAAATCTTATAAAATTTTATGGAGAAAATATGAAAAATATCGTGTCGGTTTTGGTAAAAACTGTAAAGCGCTGTTTGCTGGCGGCAGGTTGCTTGTTGCTTTGCTTGTCAGCTTGCGGCGAAAGCAGGGCGGCAGGGAATATTACCAATATGCGAATCGGCCAACAGGTTGGCAGCGTCAGAATCGTTTTTGAGGCAGACAGGGCTTTTGATTATAAGGCCTTTTTGCTGACTGATCCAAAACGTCTGGTGGTCGATGTTTATGATATGGATATTAAAAATACACTGCAAAGCGATAAAAACAACATTATTTCACAAACCAGGGTGGGAAAACTTGATGCAAACAATAAACGTGTTGTTTTTGATTTGTTAAAGCCGGTGTTTATTAAAAAAGCCTTTACCTTAAAGCCGCAAAGCAATATGAAATGGCGTTTTGTGGTTGATGTTGCATTGTGTTCGGAACGCGACTTTAAGGCAAAGGTCGGTTCTAAGCATGCCTTTTCCAGCCAAAATGATCAAAATGTCAAAACTGCATCGGCAGATGAGGGGAAAAGTTGGTTTTTTAATGATGAGGATAAACCGCGTAAAGCCCGCAAAAAAATTATTGTTTTAGACCCCGGACATGGCGGCAAGGATCCGGGTGCCATCGGCGCTTATGGCAAAACGTATGAAAAAAACATCACTTTGGCTATGGGCAAAGAGTTAAAATCAATTCTTGAAAAAAAAGGTTATAAAGTTTATTTAACGCGCAGTACGGATGTTTTTATTCCGCTTAGACAGCGGGTGCGAATTGCGCAGCGCTATAAAGCCGATTTGTTTATGTCAATTCATGCCGACAGCGCTTTAAATCGTAATGCTAAAGGGCTTTCGGTTTATACGTTGTCTGAAAAAGCTTCCGATAAAGAGGCGGCGGCGTTGGCTGAACGTGAAAACAAAGTGGATATTATCGGCGGGGTGGATTTTTCGGAAAATTCTAAGGAAATTAACGATATTCTGATTTCGCTGTCACAGACCGACAGCCGCAACAAGTCTTCTAAATTTGCAACTTATATGGTCAATGAAATGAGCAAGACGGTCAAACTTGTTAACAACACACACCGATTTGCCGGATTTGCGGTTTTGAAAGCGCCGGATATTCCGTCGGTGTTGTTGGAAATGGGTTATCTCTCTAACCGTAATGAGGAAAGACTTTTAAAACAGAGCGGTTATCGTAAAAAATTGGCGACATCGGCATCTAAGGCTATCGACCGTTATTTTAACGATCCGGAAATTGCGGCGTTATATTAATTTGTGATAGATAAGATTCTGAAATTGTAAAATTTTCTTTTGCAATTTAAATAAAATGTACTAAAGTGAGCAAAATTATCAAACTTTGGAAAAAGACGGATGTTTAAATTTTTTTCAACATTGATAAGCGCCGGAATGTTTTTTGCGATTTTAGGCCTTGTCGCGTTAATGATTGTTTTTGGCGTTTTAAGTAAAGATTTGCCGGATTACCGCCAATTGGCAAAATATGAACCGGCCGTGACGACGCGGCTTTTTGCCGGCGATGGTCAACTTTTGATGGAATATGCCGCCGAAAAACGTTTGTTTGTTCCGGTTGACAAGATTCCGGAGCGTGTTAAACAAGCTTTTATTGCTGCCGAAGATAAACATTTTTATCAGCATGGCGGCATTGATTATATCGGGATTATCCGTGCGGTTATTCATAACATTAAAAACATCGGCACGGGCAGACGGCCGAGCGGTGCTTCTACGATTACGCAGCAGGTGGCAAAAAACTTTTTGTTAAGTTCGGAAGTTTCGTATATTCGCAAAATCAAAGAAGCTATTTTAGCGAATCGTATGAATAATGCTTTCAGTAAAGACCATATTTTGGAGCTGTATTTAAATGAAATTTATTTGGGTAACCGTTCTTACGGGGTGGCTGCCGCGGCTTTGAATTATTTTGACAAATCTTTAGATGAATTGACTTTGGAAGAGATTGCCTATTTGGCAGCTTTGCCTAAAGGACCAAACAATTATCATCCGGTACGTCGTT
This sequence comes from uncultured Alphaproteobacteria bacterium, assembly GCA_944393235.1. Classification (GTDB taxonomy): domain Bacteria; phylum Pseudomonadota; class Alphaproteobacteria; order RF32; family CAG-239; genus CAAFZY01. Next base: position 11,740 of record CALXZJ010000020.1, read on the forward strand.
ATGATGCAGCGGTGGCGCGCCGTAATTGGGTTATCGGCCGGATGGTTGAAGACGGTTACGTTACTTCGGAAGAAGCAGAAGAAGCGATGAACAAACCGCTGGTTACCGTGGAACGTAAAACCGGTTTCTTAAAAGATGCCGAATATTATAGTGAAGAAGTTCGTCGTACAATCGTGCATAATTTGGGCGAAGACGCTCTTTATGAAGGTGGTTTGATTGTGCGCACGACAATTAATCCGAAAATTCAATCCATTGCCACGAATGCTTTTCGCAAGGGGCTGCTGGATTATGATAAACGCCATGGTTGGCGCGGTGCCGAAGTGCAGATTGCTTTGGATGATAATTATAAACAAGCCTTAAAAAATGCCAAACTGACAAAAGGTGCCGAACCGTCATGGGAAAAGGCGGCGGTGTTGAAAACAGAGAAAAACCGGGCGGAAATTGAAACCGAAGGCGGTCGTGTCGGTTATATTTATCTTAAAGATCTTAAGTGGGCAAAACCGGCACTGAAAAATAAATTTGTCGGTGAAGAACCGAATTCGGTAGAAAAAGTCTTGAAGCCCGGAGATGTTATTTATGTTGAAGAAATTCAAGACAGTGAAGATGCTTATGCATTAAAACAAGTGCCTGATGTGGAAGGCGGTATGGCGGTTATTGATCCGCATACCGGAAAAGTTTTGGCGCTTGTCGGTGGTTTTTCTTTTGAAAAATCGCAATTTAACCGCGCAACGCAGGCGTATCGCCAAACCGGTTCGGCATTTAAACCGTTTGTTTATTTGGCGGCGCTGGAGATGGGCTATTCGCCGAATGATTTGATTTTGGATGCGCCTTTTGTTTTGGATCAAGGCGTCGGACAGCCAAAATGGAAACCGGTTAATTATTCGAAGAAATTTTACGGATTGATGACTTTGCGCCAAGGGGTGGAACAGTCCAAAAACTTGATGACCGTGCGATTGGCACAGGATATCGGTATGGATAAAGTTGCCGATATGGCAAAAAGAGTCGGGATTAATGATCATTTGCCGCAGTATCTTTCTTCATCTTTGGGTGCAGCGTCGGCGCGAGTGATTGACATGACAAGCGCTTACGGGATTATTGTCAACGGCGGTAAAAAAGTGACGCCGTATCTGATTGAGCGAATTCAGGACAGAACCGGTAAGACGATTTTTAAACAAGATAATTATGATTGTGCAGACTGCAATGTTGATAAATGGATGGGACAAACGCCGCCGTTGCGTCTTGATATGCGCGAGCAAATTATTGATCCGTTGACAGCTTATCAGATGACATCTATCTTAGAAGGCGTGGTTCTGCGGGGTACAGGTGCCAGACTGCGCAGCCTGAACCGGCATTTGGGCGGTAAAACAGGTACCAGTAATGATACCAAAGATGCTTGGTTTATCGGTTTTTCGCCAGATTTGGTAGCGGGCGTGTATGTCGGTTATGATGAGCCGGAAACGCTGGGACGGTATGAAACCGGCGCGGCGGCTGCTTTGCCGATTTTCTATGAATTTATGAAAAATGCCCTTAAAGATGTTCCGGATACCAATTTCCGTATTCCACAGGGAATTAAGCTGGTTAGAATTAATCCGAAAACCGGAAAGCTTTCTCAGCCCGGCGATGAGACGGTGATTACTGAGGCTATTAAGCCGGATTACAGTTTTGATGAAAATAAACAACGGGTTATCGGCGGCGATGGAGAAAATACCGTCACAATTGACGGTGACGACGATATGCTACAGGTTGGCGGAGAATATTAGTTTAATAAGGTTGTGTTTATGAAAGCGGAATTTGAAAATATTGTTGAGCAAATCAAGCAGTCTTTGGCACTGCTGAGGAGGTCTCTTTGACTATGATAATGCCGTTTTGCGTCTTGATGAGCTTAATGCATTAAGTGCTGATCCGAATTTGTGGAATGATGCTGCTAAGGCACAAAAGCTGATGAGCGAAAAAACGTTTTTGGAAGACGGCATCAGTCATTATCAAGAGATGGAAAAAAGCCTGGCAGATTATGTGGAAATGGCAGAATTATCGGATGATGATGATGAACTTCAGGCGGAAATATTTTCACATTTGGAAGATTTACAACAGCAGGCGCACCGTGGCGAGTTGGAGGCATTGCTTTCCGGTGAAGCGGACGGTAATGATGCTTATCTGGAAATCCACGCCGGCAGTGGCGGAACGGAAGCACAGGATTGGGCGGAAATGTTGCTGCGGATGTATACACGTTGGGCAGAAAAGCATAATTACAGAGTTGAATATCAGGAAGAAACGGAAGGTGAAGTTGCCGGTATTAAATCCGTTACTTTAAAAATTTCCGGTCATAACGCTTATGGTTGGCTAAAGTCTGAGAGCGGGGTTCATCGTTTGGTTAGGATTTCGCCGTTTGACAGTGCCGGACGGCGGCATACCAGTTTTGCTTCGGTCGGGGTTTATCCGGTGATTGATGATACAATAGAAATTGAAATCAATGAATCTGATTGTCGGATAGACACTTATCGTTCGTCGGGTGCGGGCGGGCAGCATATTAACAAGACGGACTCGGCAGTGCGCATTACGCATATTCCGACCGGCATTGTGGTGCAAAGTCAAAGCCAGCGCTCACAATTTCAAAATCGCGAAAACGCTTGGAAAATGTTGAAGGCGCGATTATATGAACAGGAAATGCAAAAACGTTCGGCGGCAGCCAATGAACAATGGGAAAACCAAGGTGATAACGGTTGGGGATATCAAATCAGGTCATATGTTTTACAGCCGTACCGTTTGGTCAAGGATTTGCGTACGGGGGTGGAAACGTCGGATTATAAAGCGGTGTTGGACGGCGATATTGATATGTTTCTGGCGGCGGCTTTAGCCGGGAAGGTTGGCGATGGTGAAAAGAATAATTAAATATGTTGTCGGCATTGTCGTTGCAGGGTATCTTTTGTTATGCGCATCGGTCTATTTTTTTCCGCAGCAATATTTTTATCATCCTTATGATTTTCCGGGGAATGTTGAAAATGCCAAAGCCAATGGTTTGGCGGTTGAAGAAGTTGTTTATCATGATTACGGCAAACAAGGCGGCAAGGTAAAAGGTTGGTTTTATCTTAATGAAAATGAAAATAATAAGCATCAGGTTATATTATTTTTGCATGGTAATTCATACAATGTTGAACATTATTATCACAAGACCGTGCCGTTTGCGGAAGACGGTTATTCGGTTTTTATTCCGGAATATCGTGGTTTTGGCGGACAGGGTGAAAAAATCAGTCAGAAATATCTGGAAGAAGATGCGGTCAACGCCGTCAAATATCTTAATTCTATCGGTTTTACCAATGAAAACATCGTGGTGTACGGCATGTCGCTCGGAACATATACCGCGCTTTACGCCACGGTCGAGCAACAAAAAAACGGAAATTTTGATGCCGTGGTTTTGGAAGTTCCGTTTACAACCATTTTGGATACGGCTAATTATCACGTTACTTTCTTCGGCGTTAAAACCGTGCCGCTTGATTTGTTGGTAAGTGATGTGTACGATAATGAAGAGTTGATAAAGAATGTTAAGACTCGTGTTTTAATCATGACCACCGAAGATGACGAACTTATCCCGCCCATGCAGGCTAAAAAACTTTATCAAGAAGCGCCGGAGCCGAAAATGCTGAAAGTTTACCAAGGGGCATCGCATGATACGTTGTTTGTGCTTAAAAATTATCAAGATATTTTGGAGTGGCTGCAGCAATCATGAAAAAGATTTCCGGAAAAACATATTACATGCGTAAAACGGCGGATTATTTGGGTGTTGCTCTGCTGCTTTCGCTGTTATATCTGTTGTGGGTTTTGTACCAAGGACCGCTTTCGGTGCCGTTTTTAAAACCATATATTATGCAGGCTTTAAATTCGGAAGAATCGGAATTTTCCGTTGATGTCGGCGAAGTTAATCTAGAGTTGGTGCGTTCTATTCAGCCGGTTAAAATTATTGCCAATGATGTGGTATTTAAACAAAATGACGATAAGTTTTCTGTTCGGACGCCTAAACTTTCTTTATCTTTTAGTGTGCGTGCCTTATTGAAAGGTATTGTGGCGCCAAGCAGCGTGACGTTTGAAAATCCGGAAGTGGCGGTTTTTACAACTTATGGTGTTGAAAAAGATAAAGTTAATGAAGCGAATAAAAAGAAATTGCAATTTTATTTTGATTGGTTTGAAGATTTTCTGGAAAGGTTTAATTCCAGCGATGATATTTATCCGGAAAGCTATATTAATGAAATTACGGTTAAAAATGCCGGCGTGGAATTTCATGAAGTTGACTTGGGAAGGAAATGGCGGTTTCAAGATGTTGATTTCCATTTTGAGCGAAATTTTATGAATTTAGAAATCAATGCCAAAGGTTTGCTTGATATGACGGATCGTTTGGCAACTCTTGCCGTCGGGGGAGAATATCGACCGGAAAGCAATAAGTTGGCATTGAAGTTTGATTTTTCGGATTTTGTTTTATCTGATATTGTCAGTATTTTTGGTACGGTTTACCCGAAAATTGAAGTGCCGGTGGAGGGAAAGCTTAGCGCTTTAATTGATTTTGGTGAAATTTTAGCCCATAAAAATAATTTGGTGGGTGGTTTGGGTTCGGCTGTGGAAAAAATTGCTTTTGATGTTACAGGCAGTGCCGGCGAGGTTGTTTTTAACGAAGAAGAAAAGTTTAATTATGGAATTGATGCTTTTGTTTTGAATGGTTTGATTTCAGGTGATTTAAACTCTATCAGTATCAAAAATGCGGATTTTGCCGTTGGTGGACAAAAAACAAGTTTGAGTTTGGATATTTCGGGTTATAAAAAATATTTCTTTGAAAAATCTTTGGAAGATTTGAAAGTTGTTTTTAGTGCTGATGTTCAGAAATTTGCGTTAGATGATTTATCTAAGTTCTGGCCGCGTTATTTGGCAGAACCGGCGTGGGCTTGGTGTAAGGATAATTTGTACGGCGGTAATGCTCAAAACGGGCATTTTGATTTTGTTTTTGCTTATGATGCTAAAAGACAAGGATTGACATTGTCTGAGCTTAGAGGGCAGGCTGATGTGGCTGATAGTAATATTTCTTATTTGGAAGGAATGCCGGTGGTTAATCATGTGTACGGGACAGCCTTTTTCTCATCATCGGATATTGATATTAAGGTGGATAAAGGTGTTTCTGAAGGGGTGATTATTACCGGCGGTAATGTCCGGTTGTATGATTTGGATAAAGACCATAATTATATTGATATTAAAATTAAAGGAAATTCATCGGTAACCGATGCCCTTAAATTTATTGACCATCCGCCGCTTAATTATGCTCAAGAAATGGGGCTTGATCCGGAGGCGGTTTCCGGCGATGTGGAAATTGCTCTGGGCTTAAATTTTGAATTGTATGAAGATTTGAAACCAGAAGAAATAAAGGTGGATGTTAAGGCAGATTTAACGCAGCTTAAAATGCCCAATGTTGCCGAAGGTAAAGATTTGACGGCAGAGAACATGTCTGTTGAGGTTAATAGTAAAGGTTTTATTGTGTTAGGCGATGCGGAATTTGACGGTATGCCGGTCAATGTTGTTGTTAATCAAACTTTTGAAAATGAGACTTATAAAAGCAAGGGCAAGTTTATGCTTAAAGTTGATGATGCGGTCAAAAAAAAGCTTGGTATTGAAACTGCAATTTTGAGTGCTCCATATATTAACGGTCATGCTGATGTAACGGCGGATTTAACTATATTCAACAATAATAAAGCACGTTTGGATATTGATGCAGATTTGACGCATGCCGCAATTGATTATAGCTTTTTAGGTTTTAAGAAAGAAGCCGGCAAATGGGGGAAAATAAAGGCAAGGTTAGAGTTTGCCAATGATAAATTGGTTGATATACCGTCTTTTTATTTAGCAAAATCTGATTTTAGATTGGATGGTAATGTCCGTCTTGATGAAGAAGGGCAAATCAGAACTATTGATATTACAAATATTGAAGGGCCAAAAACATCAGCTAAAGCTAAAATTGAGTTTGTCGGGGGAGAACAAAAAAACATTAAAATTAATATTAGTGGTGATCGTTATGATTTGACGGAATTGTTTGCGCAGTCGGACGAGCGCAAAGCTTCGGCGCCTGTGTCATCGCCAAATGATGAAGATGATTTAAGCAATACGCCGGATGCTGAAATTTTTATTGCCGTAAACAGCTTATGGACCAATCCGGATACGCCGATTAAAAATTTTGCCGGCAGCGCTGTTTTGAAAAACGGCGTTGGTTTTGAAGAAGTTCATATGGTCGGTAATTATGGTACGGATAAATCTATAAAATTAAAATTGGATTATGTGCCAAAGCCAAATGGCGAATATATGCTTTCGATTGACAGTAATAATGCCGGCAGCACTTTGCGCGTTTTACGCTTGTATGACAATATGAACGGCGGTATCTTAAAAATCGAGGCTAAAAGAGATGCTCACGGCGATTTTATCGGGCATGCGCAAATTCGTGATTTTAGTATTTATAATACACCGCTTTTGGCAAAACTTTTAACGGTTGCCTCATTTACCGGAATTTTGGATTTGTTGCGCGGTGATGGTTTGGTTTTTTCGCATTTTGACGCTCCTTTTGAATATAAAAATAAAACTCTTTATATTAAAGAGGCAAAAATGTTTGGTAATGTTATCGGCTTTACCGGCAGTGGTTTCTATCGTCGTACTAGTGAAAAGCTGAATATAAAAGGCATTATTTCTCCGGCATATAGCCTGAATACGCTTATCGGGCGCATTCCGTTAGTGGGGTCTATGTTGGCGGGTAAGGACGGGACGGTGTTTGCTGCCAGTTATAGTATTCAGGGTCGTGCACAAGATCCGAAAATCAGCATTAATCCGCTTTCAGTTTTTAGTCCGAATTCGGTTAAAGATTTGTTTTTGTCATCGGAGGAAAACGATGGTGAAGCGTATTAAAATCGGGATTGATTATCATGGCGTGATTACTGCAAATCCGGAGTTTTTTAGAGATTTTAATCGGTTGGCGATTGAAAAAGGGTGCGAAATATATGTTTTAAGCGGTGGCTCGGGTGCGGATATAAAAAAGTTTTTGCAATCTCATGAGATTGCGTATTCGACGGTGTGGTCAATGTTGGATTATTTTGCCAACCAAAATATGGTGAGTTATTTGCCGGATGGCTCGTTTCAAGTTCAGGATGATCTGTGGAACGACGCTAAAGCCAAATATTGTTTGGATAACGGTATTGATTTTCATATTGATGATTCCGCATTGTACGGTCAGACGTTTGAAACGCCGTTTTGCCTTTATGATGAACGTAACAAAACTTGTTCTGTCGGGAAACACTATCAATGTTTTATAGATTTTCACTTGCCGCCGGCGGAAGTTTTGGAACAAATATTGTTGTTTCTGCAACAATGTTAAATGCTTTTTTGCGATGTTCGTTATTGTATTTCTTTAATCATTAAATAAATGATTAAGCTACAATAGGTTTCAGATTCACAAGATGAGCAGATTTCATTAATTTGCTTTAAATCAAGGTTACGAAGGCAGGTTTTTTTGCTGCTGTTGCAGGATTCATCACCGTACAATTGAGTTGCCGAATAAGTGTTATCATTATTGCCGGAACGCATGCTGAGAAGTCGAAGATTAGCGGCATTTACTTTGGAGGTTGTAATAATATTACGGCAGATTTCAGAAGAATCTCGGGATATTTTGTTGTTTGCCCGAGTAAAGATGATACTTATAAAATAATCAATATTGCCATTGCCGGCATTGTTGTGTAAGTTAATAATTTCGAAGACAGAATTAAAATAAAATAGCCTAGGAATAAAAATGTTACTTTGATCAGTCTTCACATATGTAAAAGCTGATAATTATCTTGCAATTTATAAAAATATTAATATTTACAGTTTAAACTTTCTACAATTGAAACATGACAGGTATACAATATGCACGGTCTTCATCCTTTGATCGTTGATTTGGCTTTAATTACAATTTATGCCGCAATTACGACGTTAATTTTTAAAAAACTTAAACAACCGATGGTTTTGGGTTATTTGTTGGCAGGTATTTTTGCCGGACCATATTTTAATTTTGTGCCAACCGTGACTGATCGCGCTAATTTGACTTTATGGGCAGATATCGGGGTTATTTTTTTGTTGTTTAGTTTGGGGCTGGAATTTAGTTTTAAAAAAATGGTCAGTGTTGGCAAGGCAGCCATGATTACGGCGACCTTAAATATTTTTTTAATGCTTTTTTTAGGTCATTATACCGGTTTATTTTTGGGGTGGAGCACGATAGATAGCTTTTTCTTGGGTTCGATGATTTCTATGTCGTCTACAACTATTATTATTAAAGCTTTTGATGACTTAAATGTAAAAAAGCAAAAGTTTACAGATCTGGTGTTTGGCGTTTTGATTATTGAAGATATTATGGGAATTTTGCTGTTGGTGTTGTTGCCGACTATTGCTTTGGGTTCTAATATTGATAGTGAGGCAATCGGGTTAAGTGCTTTTAAGCTTATTTTGTTTCTGGTTTTATGTTTTATCATCGGTATTTATGTTGTGCCGACCATGCTTAAGAGCTTGAAAACTTTTTTAAATGATGAAATGTTATTGCTTTTAATTTTGGCTTTGTGTTTATCCATGGTTTGCTTGGCTGTATATTCCGGTTTTTCTTCAGCTTTGGGTGCTTTTATTATGGGTTCAATATTGTCTGAAACCGGTGTTATTCGGCAAATTGAAAGTGTTACAAAACCACTGAAAGATTTTTTGGGTGCAGTGTTTTTTGTAACTGTCGGTATGATGGTGGATCCCGTTGTTTTTATTTCTCACGCTTATCCGATATTTATTATTACTTTGGTTGTTTTAATCGGTAAAACCTTTTTTTCCGTTTTTGGTTTTGTTATTTCCGGCAAACCATTAAAAACAGCTGTATGTAGCGGTTTTTCTTTGGCTCAGGTCGGGGAGTTCGCTTTTATTATTGCATCGCTCGGGATGAGCCTTGGCGTGTTAGATACATTTGTGTATCCGATTATTGTTGCCGTTTCGGTCATTACAACCTTTTTAACGCCAATTATGATAAAATCATCTAATCATGCTTATAAGTTTATTAATTGGTTGATGCCGAAAAAATGGCAAAATTATATTGAGCAAAGCTCTGAAAATACAGTGACAGCCGTCACTGAAGAAAAACTTTGGAAAGCTTTATTTAAAAGCTATTTTACGCGTGTTATCGTTTTTTCTTTGATTTTGTATGCCATTATAGCTTTTGTTAACCGCGGTGTTCGTCCATATCTTGAAACCTGGATGCCAAATATGCCGATGCGTTTGGTGCTGATTATATTGGCATTTTTAATGATGGCTCCTTTTCTTAAAGCATTGATTGGCTGGAATATGATTATCCTTAAGATAATGAAAAATATCTTGGTTAAGTTGCATTTGCGTCGAGCTCCCGAGATTAATGAAGAAACAACTTGCGATGATGAAATGACAATCAATCAAAAATGTGTTCCTTCAAGCCAGTCGCTTATTCAAAATGTTTTGCAGGAGAATAAAGAAAAAATGCGCCATTTGTTTGTTTCAAACGAGCGGATAGCGCGTATTTATGCAGTCTTGTGGTATGCCAGACCGGCAAACAGGCTTCCGTTGTTGATTTTAACCAGTTTTCGGTTGCTGCTTGTGGCATTTTTTATTGTGACTGCCGTACATCAGCTTTTGACTGAAAATTTGAAAGTAATTTTTGTTTTGTTGGTTGGTTCTGTTTTGTTGATTATGCAGTCTAAATGGCTCTTAAATCAGTATTTGAAAATGGAAAATCACTTTTTAGATAATTTAAAAGGCGAGCTGCCGGAAAAAAATGATCAGGATGAAAAATAAAATATTGACAAAAAGAAGAAGATGATTATTCTAAAAACAGTATTTAATTAATTAAAAATTATTATGAAAAGAAGTGTAATTTTGTTTTTGACTGTGATGTTTCTCACAGTGCTGCTGCTTTGGCTGGCGGTTCGAAACGGTGTTCTTTTGATTTCAGCTTTAACAGTTGTTGAAGTTGTTGGTTTGGTAATCGTCTTGTTTGCGTCTTTGATTATCGGATCTAAATGTTTTTGGACTGTGCTGGTTGGCAGTACGTTTGTTTTGACCATAGGATATGCTTTAGGTTCTTTGGTGGATATCGGTAATCTTGTGCAAGCATCCGGCACAACTGAAGTTCTGATAAATGCGTTTATGGGGTCAAGCTTATTGTTGGCTATTGCATTTTTGATACTTTGGATATGGTTCATCAGAATTGATGTTGAAGTGTGCGGTACAAAATCGCCTTTGTTGCAAAGCGCAATTATGTGGGTGAGCCGCGTGGCTGCAGGTGTCGTTTTCTTTATTGTTTTGAATTTTGTTTTTTACAGTTAAGCTTATGTTGTTAAAAAAGTCCGGGAAGCCGGACTTTTTTAATTTGTATGATTATATTGCACCGATAACCGACAAGATTGTGTTTCAGCACAGACATCACATAAATGCTGCATTTCGGAAATTGTTATATTTTTTAAGCATGGATAGGTGTTGTATTTGTTTGCGCAAAGAATGTTTCCTGCCATCCGTGATATAAAACTGTTATTATCGCTGTTTTCATAGCTACGATAGATAAAAGCTAAATAAAGATTTTCGCGCATTGCCTTAAATAAAGTCAGAATATTCATACATTGAGCAACATCAGGGGTGGAAAACCAAACCGTTAATTCCAAATATTTTTGAGAAGGAGAAGTATCCCAATTAATGTATTTAACGTAAATATTATTATTAAAAGCATCAAAAACATTGTCGGTAAGACGAGGTTTAATCATTTCAACCGGAATATATCCAAGTTTAATGTAAATGGGCATCATATCTTCAACGGAAGAAGTTCCTGGGTTGGGCGGCGGCGGAGAAAACTGTTCGGCAGAAGTTAGGCTATTGTAAAGAATGGTTGAAATTTGTTCTGTCTGTTTATTGAGTTTATATTTAAACATCGCCTTGGAATAACCGGCAATCGCCCCAACGGAAAGCACGCCGATAATAGCCAGCACCCCCAGCATTTCAACCATGGAACGACCGCATAACGGCACATCTGCTTGCCTTCTTCTCGCTCGTGTACTATTTTTGTACACGTCGTCGAAAAGTTGCGGCGTATCTGTAGCCCTCTGCGCAAGAATGAAAATAAGAAGGAAATCGCGTATAATGGCACATCTAAAGCGCTTTTACGCGAAGTCGGAAAATTCACGTACGTCTTTTGTACGCTAGGATTTTCCTCCTCGCTAGAAAGCACTTTATCTGCACCATTCTCCGCAATTCTTGTGCATAGAGCCGCATCTACTTGCAACTTTTCTCCTCGTGTACCTAATGTTGTACACGTCGTCGAAAAGTTAC
>CALXZJ010000021.1 GCA_944393235.1 uncultured Alphaproteobacteria bacterium
AACCGACAACCCCACACATCCCGTCACCACATGAGGATACGTCAACCCCAGTCCTCGTCACCCCACGAGCCGACAACGTCGGCGAGTTTAGGGGTCTCCCAAAGGACGCCTTAACCGCCTCGTTATCGCGCGTTGATGGCATGACAGGAAAGGATAAAGCCTTAATAAAAAAAGACCGGATAAAAAATCCGGTCTTTTGATAAATCTTAGAATTTATTCAGTTTCGTTTTTTTTATCGGAAGACGCAGTCTTAACCCGAACGCGCACGCGTTTAACGCGCATTTTGTTGGCAGAAATCACTTCATAAGAACAAAATTCGTCTTCAACTTTATCGCCGACTTTAGGCGCTTGTCCCAAAAGGGTAAAGACATAACCGCCGATGGTGCTTTCTTCACAATCGTATTCCGGTAAGCCCATACAGTCAAAAGCATCTTCCATCAAAACCTTACCGTCAAATTCACAAATCGTTTCATCAACTTTTTTGATTTCTTCAATTTCGGGCAAATCATGCTCGTCTTGAATATCGCCCACCAACTCTTCCAAGATATCTTCCATGGAGAGCAAACCGGCAGTGCCGCCATACTCGTCCACGACAATGGCAACATGCGTGTGCTTGCGCATCATTAAGTGCAAAACTTCGGAGATTGACTGATTCTCAGGTACAAACAAAATCTGACGGGCAATTTTGTTGAGTTGCCCCTTGCCCAAGTGCTCATTACAATGTTCCAACAAATCACGAATATGAATCATGCCGACCACATTATCGCGGTCTTTATCGCACAACGGATAACGCGTATGTTTTGTTTTTTTAACAAAATCCATCACCTGTTCAAAGCTGTCGCTTAAAAACAGGCAGTTCATATCTTGCCGCGGCACCATCACTTCGTGAGCAAAAATTTCTGAAAAATCGATGGCGTTTTGAATAATATCACGTTCCGTATCATCAATCACGCCGCCGCGTTGCGAAGCATTAACAATCAGTTTGATTTCTTCTTCCGAATGCGCCATATCGTCTTCAGATGCCGGCTGTACGCCCATCATATGCAAAATTTTAATGGTAAGCGTATCCAAAATCCAGATAAAAGGATAAAAAATGCGTTTAAATGTATAAAGCGGATAAGCAATCATCAAAACAAAAGTTTCGGTTTTTTGAATAGCCAGCGATTTTGGGATAAGTTCGCCCAAAACCACGTGCAAAAGTGTAATAAAGCTAAAAGCAATACCAAAACTTACCGAGTGTAACAAAATTTTGTTTTCGGCAAAATAACCGCCCAAAAGTTTTTCCAACAGGCTTGCTACCGCCGGTTCGCCAATCCAGCCCAACCCCAGTGAGGCAAGGGTAATGCCAAGCTGAATGGCGCTTAAGTACGAATCCAGATGTTCGGTAATGCCCAAGGCGATTTTGGCGCGTTTGTTGCCGGCATGCACCATTTCTTCCAATTTGGTGCGCCGAATTTTGACAATGGCAAATTCCGACACCACGAAAAAAGCGTTAAATAAAACTAAAATCAGAACTAAAATAAAATTAAACGAATAGATATAAACAGAACTCATTTTTATAAATTAACCTGTATAAATTATACAAAACAGCAACATAATATGCCGATGCCTTTGCTTTGTCAATATCGTTTATCGGCGTATCGGCGCATTTTTAGATTCATCCGACGTTTTCCAGATAAAACATCAAGTTGGCATATTTTAAAACATCGGGGCTGTATAAAAGGGCAATTTCCTCTTCGCGGGATAAATTCAATTCGGTTTTGTAATGAATATAATTTTCCAGTTTGATTTTTGCCTGTTCCAAAGTTTTCACGCCGTATTCGGGTGCCGGTCCGTTAACCGGAAGCATCAGAATATGCAACGCGTTTAATTTGCCGTCGGTAACGACATAATGAATATCAAAATCTTCTGGCACGACAAATGTTTTTTTATTTTTAAGTGCTTTTTTTAAGACCTCGGGCTGTTCAAGTTCTTCGGGTATAATAAAGTATTTATGCTTTTTCGCCATAAGACCGATTTTTTCGCGTGAAGAAAGCACCGACAACGGAATTGAAAAAATCAACCCTGCCGTAACCGGCAAAAGCCACCAAAAAAGTTCATGGGCATATTTCCAAACCACCGCCGTTGTCAAAAGCCCTAAAAACATATGCCATTTATGGCGTTCCCACGCATCGCGCCACAAAGTTCCGGTTTCATCGCGGTTTTGTGTTTTCCAACCAGAATCATGCCCGGTTAAAATATCAAACACAAACTTACTTTGAAACATCATCATCACGGGAGCGGAAAGGGCGCTGAACACAATTTCAGCCAGCACGCTTTTGATAGCGCCGAAACATCCGCCGATATTTTGCGCCTTGTTTTGAGATAAATAAACAATCAAGCCCAAAATTTTCGGAAAGATAAGCATAAACAATGAAAAAACAAACATGCTGATAACCCCGATTTTATCAAAAACCGGCCATGTCGGGAAAAGCGTGTAAGTGGTCGGAAAATATTCCGGCGGAAAAATGTTTCGCCCCAAAGCAACGGCCAACCCGACCAGCAAAAACCCAAGCCACAAGGGAGAAGAAAGGTAAGACATAATGCCGGTAATAAAATGGATGCGGCTGACCGGATGCAGCCCCTTGGAAAACAAAAGTTTGGTATGTTGCAAATTGCCCTGGCACCAACGCCGGTCGCGCATGGCAAAATCAATCATGGAAGGCGGACATTCTTCATAACTTCCTTTAAGCTCGGGCAAAAGCCAAGCATGCCAGCCGCCGCGGCGGATAAGTGCGGCTTCGACAAAGTCATGGCTTAAAATAAACCCGCCGAACGGCGCGCGTCCTTTTAACACCGGAAGCTTGCAACAATCCATAAAAGCTTTGGTGCGGATAATAGCATTGTGCCCCCAATAATTGCTGTCATGAACCTGCCAATAGGCAAGTCCGGCTGAAACGACCGGTCCGTAAACTTTGCCGGCAAATTGTTGAATGCGGGCAAACAAAGAATGACGGTTGATACACATCGGCGGCGCCTGAATGATACCGGCTTGCGGGTTATCCTCCATCAAAAGCGTCATTTTAACCATCGTTTCGCCTTCAAGCAGGCTGTCGGCATCCAAAACAATCATAAAGTCATACAAAGCGCCCCATTTGTTGCAAAAATCTTCAATATTGCCGCTTTTGCGCGCTGTGTTGACCGGACGTCGGCGATAATATAAGCCAATGCCTCCGGGAAGTTTTTCTTTTGCCTGCAGCCAACAAGCCTCTTCTTCAAGCCAGATTTTAGGATTCGTCGTATCGCTTAAAACAAAAAAATCATAACAAGAAGCGTTGCCGGTTTCGGCAATGCTTTCAGCCATAGCCAGCAGATTGGCATAAACCGTTGTCGGCAATTCATTATAAACCGGAATTAAAACGGCGGTTTTTTTTGTAATTTTTTTATGAGCATCCGGCCAACGAACGCCGGGGACTTGTTTTTTTCGCAAAAGTTCAAAAAAACCGAAAATACCCGACCAGAAAAAAAGCGAAATCCATCCGAAAGTAAGCACAAACAGCGCAATCATTAACGCTTTTGAAAACATGTTGGCATCAGTCGGGATAACACTTGCCCATTTTAAAGATGCCAAAAGCGTACTTAAAAACATCAACCCGAAAACATTTCGCCGCCGCCGACGAATTTGTTTGGGTGTTATCGGAACAAAAGTTTCTGTTGCTGGATCTTTAATCATTTTTTTTCTTCTTTGCGCGGAAATTTTCAATTTTTTGTGGTTTCATGGTACTCATGTGATACTGCGGTGCATTGATAACGAAATGCTTTTTCATTTGTTCCGCCAAGTCTGCCGAAAATTCAATTTTTTTAAGATTATCCAAAGTACACATATCAGCGCCGCCGCACAATAAAAAACAAAGTTTAAATTGTGCCAAAAGCTGCGCGTTATCAAGTTTGGCATTTTTAAATATGTTTTTGGCGATTTTTAAAATAATTTTGTCGGCATGCGCAATCAATTCTTCTCCGTTTTTAGAAACCGGTTCGGGAAGCTTTTGTAACAACGCTGCCGTCAACACATCTGATTTTTTGCCTTCAAAACCAAACGTTTTAAGATAAGCCGATAGGATGTCTTCTTTGTTTTGAATGATTAAGGCAGCCATTGATAACTCCACACTTCTGAGATGTTTTTGCCTTTTTTCGTGACAACGGCGCGCAATTCTGCAGTTTTCCCGTTGGGAACAAAATCAATGTAAGCCGTCAACCCTTTAGTCACCGGATTATACATTAAATGCTTGCCCGAAATTGTTCCCTCACTGGCAGAAACCTCTAATTGAGGGATTCCCTGTTCAATTTCTTGTTGCATGTTTAAGATGTCAAAATCAATCACAAACTTGCGTTTTTGTGTTTCAAGCATGCCGGAAACCCCGCCGATTCCGGTATAAGTTGCCGTGACATCGCCGGGGATCTTTTCAACCGGCAGCGTGCTGAACCAATGCAGACGGTATTGATAATGCAGCGGCTGCAGCGGAACGATTTTTTCTTGAGGAACCCAATAAGCCACCACATTGTCATGAATTTCCTGCACAGAAGGGATTTCCACCAACTCAACCCAACCTTTGCCCCAGTTGCCCAACGGCTCGACCCACACGCTCGGCCGCTGCTCATAATTTGCCTCAAAATCGAGATAATGAGCCGGATTACGGTCGCGCTGCAGCAAGCCGAAACCTTTGGGATTGTTGTCAACAAAAGCGCTGATGCGGAGTTTGGGCGAATTATCAAGCGGCCGCCACAGCCACTCGTTGTTTCCGTTCAAAACGAGCAATCCGTCGCTGTCATGCACTTCCGGCCGGTGGTCATCAAAACGGTTTTTGGTGTTTTCGCCAAACAAATACATGGAGGTCAGCGGCGCAATACCGAGTTTTGTAACGGCTTTGCGCGGAAAAATCATTGCATCGACATCAATGGTTGTGGTTTTCCCTGGTTTAATGACAAAGGTATAAGCGCCGGCAGCACTCGGACTGTCAAGCAAAGCATAAACGACAATATGTTTGCTTTTATTTTTCGGACGTCTGATCCAAAATTCTCTGAATATGGGAAATTCTTCACCGGTGGCAACCGCCGTGTCGATAGCCAGACCGCGGGCGGATATGCCGTACTTTTGCCCTTGTCCCAAAGCGCGAAAGTAGCTTGCACCTAAAAAAGAAATAAGCTCATCATAATATTTTTTTGTATTGAGTGGATAATGCAGACGAAAACCGGCATACCCGATATCGGAAAATTCGGAAGTGTCAAGCCGGTTTTTGCCATAATCAAAATAAGCCGCCGAATATTCAAACGGATAGCTTTTCCCTTTAACAATTTGGTTTAGCATAACCGGTGTCTGAAACAACCCGCCGACATGAAAGAATTGAATTTCAAACGGAAGTTTTTGCCCGTACCACGGACCGTTTTCACGCACAAAACGAATATCGCGATATTGGTCATAATCAAGTGTCTTCAGCTCTTTAGGCAAATTAGTTGCCGGCGCAACATAAGGTTTTTCTGCCAAAGACTTAGCCATGGCAGCCAGTTTTTTTGAATTAAGAACTTCGTTTTCGGTAACCAGGCTGCTGTTGATTTCTTCCTGCCGATATTCTTGGTAAGCGGTTTTCAAAAAAGAATAGCCGACAAACACGGCAACGCCGACAGCAACCCACAAGGATAATTTTATAACTCTTTTGCCAAATTTCATGCGATAGACGTCCATAACAACTTTTTACACTTGTCAATAGAAAACATTTTTATCTGAAAGTCAAGCAGCATCAAAGAGATGTGAAAAACCAAGTATGTCAATAAAAAAACAGAGCAGGACTGGATATTTGGCAAACAAAGCATATATGTATAAAAAAATTTTCATATAAAGGAGAAAAAAATGCGCCGCAGTATCGTTCTCATTCTGTCACTTTTACCGCAAAGCGCCTGGGCAATCACAACGACGATTCCGGCGGGCACGACTGTCAGCGGCGGCGATGTCAATTCCATTGTAACACAGCAGGTCTACGGCACGGCGGACAATTTTACGGTTTCCGGTACGCAGCAGATTATGTCCGGCGGCGTCAGCCACAACAGTAACCTTTATCCGTACGGTCAGCAGGAAGTTCTCTCGGGCGGCGCCTCATATGACACGCATGTGCAATATTCGGCAGTGCAGCGAATACGAGGAACGTCATACAATACCACCATAGATTCGTATGGCTCGGCAAATGTTTATAACGGCGCCACAGCGCAAGGAACGATATTAAACGGCGGGTCGCTTTATGTCTTGAGCGGCGCCACGGCAACAAACACCGTGTTGAATTCCGGCCACGAATATATTTCCGGCACGGATAAAAACGCGGTTGTTAAAGGCGGAATTCAGGAAATCCGCAGCGGCGGTGAGGCTGTCGGCGCCATGGTGTCCGGCGGCACGCAGCAAGTTGATTCCGGCGCGGCGGCAACAAACACAAACATCTCGGGCGAGGGACGTATGACGGTTTCCGGCCATGCTTCGGGAACGGTAATAAGCGGCGAGGGTTCGTTAAACGTCAATGGTTACGGTTGGGTTGAAAATACGGTTTTGCAAAGCGGCAGCATGGATATTGATGAAGATGCTTTAGCGGAAAATACCACCATCAACGGCGGCACGCAATATGTTTACGGCACGGATTCCGGTGCCGTCATCAAAGGCGGTTTGCAATATGTCAGCAGCAGCGGCATGGTCGAAAACAGCACAATAGACGGCGGAGAACAACGAGTCTACGGACAAGTTGAAAATGCCAAAGTTAACGGCGGCGAACAAAACATATTGTATGGCGGTGTGGCAAAAAGCAGTGAAATTTCCGCTACCGGTGTGATGAACGTTTCGGGTTCAGCCGAAGATACCACCTTAAACGGCGGCACACAGAATGTTTTAAATGAAGGGAAAACAACCGGTACAATCATTAAAGACGGTATACAAAACGTAGAAACCGGCGGCACGTCCGAACAAACGACACTTAACAACGGCACGCAAAATGTAACAGGTACGGCGACCAATACAACCCTTAACGGCGGTGTGCAAAATGTTTCCGGCACGGCGACAAGCACGACAATAAACAACGGCACGCAAAATGTAACAGGTACGGCAGTCGACACCGCTATTAACGGCGGCACGCAAATTGTCGCCTCAGGCGGTATGGCGCAAAACACCAATCTCACATCCGGCACGCAGGAAGTTTCAGGTTCGGCAACCAACACAACAATCGGCGCAAACGGTATGATGACGGTTTTATCCGGCGGTCAAGCATCGGCAGCCGTCATAAACGGCGGAAGCATGAACGTCCAATCCGGAGCCTCGGCCGAAAGCACCACAATTTCTGCCGGCACCATGACGATTGCAGCCGACGCTTCGTCAATAAAAACAATCTTGAACGGCGGCACGCAAACGGTGTTTGGCAAAGATTTAGAAAGCACAATCAACGGCGGCGTTCAGAATGTCGCAACCGGTGGTTCTGTCAATGGAACAACAATCAACGGCGGCACGCAGAATGTATCGGGTTCGACAATAAATACGGTAATTGCCGGCGGCACACAAAACATAGAAAGCGGTGGTACCGCCGAACAAACGACACTTAACAACGGCACGCAAAACGTAACGGGCACGGCAACTGATACCGCCATTAACGGCGGCACGCAAATTGTCGCCTCGGGCGGTATGGCGCAAAATACCAACCTCGCATCCGGCACGCAGAAAGTTTCAGGTTCGGCAACAAACACGACAATAAATGGCGGCACACAAAATGTAGAAACCGGCGGCGTTTCGGAAAATGCCGTTTTATCAGCCGGAAACCTGAATTTGTATATGGGAGGAGAGTTGCGCGGACAAACGCAGATAAACGGCGGCGCCTTAAACGTTGTCGGTACCGGCAAAATTCCTGAAATAAGCATGAGCGGCGGTCAAGTCAATTTGGTTTCCGGTGCCGGTCATACCGCTTTAGACATCGGCAAATTAAGCGGTACCGGCGTTTTTAGCCTGCAAAGCGATTTAAGCGGCGATGTTTCCGACCACATCAGCGTCCAAAGCGGCGAGGGGGATTTCGGACTGATTATACATGATTACAGCAAGGAAGGCAAATTGCCGAATTCTTTTAATGTGATAGCTGAAAATTCTTCCGGAGCGGATTTTTATTTGGTAGGCGATGCGGTGGATGTCGGGGCGTTCAAATATAGCTTGGAACATCAGGGAAACAATTGGGCACTGGTGCGTACGCCGGAATTGACCGAAAGCTCAATCATTGCCAAAAACACCTATACTTCAATCGCCAGTTTATTTTACAGCCATCTTAATCCGGTCAACAACCGTATTCGCGGCAGTCACAAGGCATCGGGACACAACAACAACCTATGGTTCAAAGGGATAGGCGAACGGGTTAAACTGCGTTATAAAGATAAAACCCATAGCCGGTTGGACATATACGGCGGCGAAATCGGCTATGATTACAACATCTGGCAATCGGGCGACAATATGTTGAAATTGGGCGCATATGCCGGTTATACGGAATCCGAACAAAAATACGACCGCGCGGGCAGGGGCAATGCCGAAACCAAAAGTCTGGGCGTGTACGCCACTTTAATGACGGAACAAAACTTGTTTTTTGACATTATCGGCACATATTTTTGGCATCATCAGCGGATAAAATCGTACACGCCGGCAGGTTTTGACGTTTACGGCAAATATGATACAAACGGTTGGCAAGGCTCGTTTTATACCGGTTATCGTTGGGAGTTCGGCAAAAATTGGTTTTTGGAACCGGCGGTGGGGATAAACTACATTCATGTGGAAGGTGTGGATTATCGCACCAACTTTAACACCAAAGTCAGCGCCGCCGATACCGATTATATCACCGGCAGCATCGGCTTATCGGGCGGTCGCGGATTTACGCTGCAAAATAAAGCAACTCTGGATATGTACGGTCGTATGGCTTTGTTGCACGATTGGGACGGCAAAAGCACGGTGGATGTGGCAAATTACCGGTTCAAAGAAGAAATTTCCGCCACACGTTATGAGCTGGGTTTGGGGCTTAATGTGGCATCAAGCCGCTTTGGCTCGGCATATGTGGAAGCCTCTACGCAATTGGGCGATGACGTCAAAATCCCCATAAGCCTAAACTTCGGCTGGCAGTTTGAATTTTAAAAAGAAAAGCTTGGGTCTAAAAAATTCTCCGATTATTAAAAAATGCTTATAATTTTTTTCGACAGTATAAAATTATTCAAATGATAAAATGCGACTAAGCAATTGAGGCTGATTAAGATTGGAGCGCTTATAAAGGGCATTTATACAATCACGAAATTTTTTGTTATCAAATTTTTGTAATAAACCAGTTGAAAATGTATGTTTCTTGCTTTGCAGAATTTTGTGCAGTTCTTCATAGTTTTTAAAACATTGAGGATTTTTGAGCTTTTTTGTTAAACAATCAACAGCAGGGGAAGAAAAAGTGTAGGTCTCTTTTTTACATCTTTCACAGTCTAAAAGAACTGTAGAAACGGTTGAAATAATGATATTGGCTTTATTTATCAAATCAAATATATTTGTGTTTTTTAATATATCATTTTCATGATAAAAGATGATATTTTGTTTTGCATCAGGAAAGATGGTAAACAGATTATTTAACATATGCTGACAATGTGGATTTACCATTTCACCATGGTGCATTTTCCATATAAATAAGGTGTCTTTGTTTTTTTCGGTAAATTGCAAAACTGTCTTATAAAAATTATACTTTTCTTCATTTGTATAAGTCAGCCAATGCATATTAGATAAAATTAAATTATA
This sequence comes from uncultured Alphaproteobacteria bacterium, assembly GCA_944393235.1. GTDB lineage: Bacteria > Pseudomonadota > Alphaproteobacteria > RF32 > CAG-239 > CAAFZY01. Next base: position 9,803 of record CALXZJ010000021.1, read on the forward strand.
TTCACCTTTATAGGAAAGCATATCTTTATTATAAGGAGGGTAACCAATAGTCGTTGTTTTAACATTATTAACAACAGGATAGTAGGTTAAAATATGTTCTGCAAAACTGGAAGTTGGTAAAGAATCATCTCTGAAGTTTTCTTTATCCGGTTTATCATAGTAATGCAATCCAAGCTGAAACAAACCATGTTGAAGTTCAATAACGGGAATATGTAATTTATTAAAAAAATTTATTAATTTCAGAGAATATTCATGTGGGGCTGTCGCTTGTGCATCGGTTGTTATAAATGCACCAAACAGACTGAACTTGAATTTAAATTTTTTTATATCATCAATAAAATAAACATTGTCTAATGTATAAATCGATGATTTTCGATAATCATCGGCTGTAATAAAATTAGAAGTAAAATAAAAGTCTATATCTTTATTTTCATTAAATATATTATAAAAAAGATCAAAGTGATGTGTGCCGCGCAAGTAACAAAAAATCAGTCGTCTTTTATTATTTTGAATATCTAATAACATATTAACTCCTTTAATTTTTTTGGAAAAACAGAATTGGTTGAATGGTTTTTCTTTACACATTCATAAGCATTAAGCCCAACTTGTAGTAATATGGTTTTATTTACATATATGTATTCAAGTTGTTGATAGAAATTATCATGATATAAAAAGCCGTTTTGACCATTTTTTATAACAGATGCAAATTCAGCACAATCTTTTGCCAATACCGGTGTGCCGACTGCACCAGCTTCTATATATTTTATATTGCTTTTGGCATTGTTAAAAGGGTTGTCATCCAAGGGAATGAGAAGCAGATCGTTTTGAGCGTATATTTTTAACATACTTTCAAAATCAACAAAAGGAATAACCTGTACTCTGTCTTTAAATATATTAAATCCGGCTTGGAAATTACTGGTTCCGATAATCGTTAATGTTACATCTTTATGTTTTGCCATAAAATTGAATAAGTCAAGATAAACAGATGCGGCATCAAAACCGTGAGTATCAGATCCTGAAGCATATAACAAATTCAATCCGCTATGTATATAACGTTTTGAATTTTGCAAATATTTTGTTGATATAACATTAGGCAGTAAAAATGATTTTAATCCAAATTTATTGTAAATTTCATCTGCAATCAATTTTGTAGAAACGCTCATAATTTGCGAATAAGAAAAACACAATGATTGTAAATACATGTTATTCACAGTATTTTCATAAGAAATTTTTCCGGATTTGTATCTGCCTGAAAAGGCGGCAAAATCAGAAAGTAATAAGTCATCAATATCAATGATAAATTTTTTGTGAAGTTGACGTAGCTCTTTCAGAATTTGAGCGGATATGCCAGAACCTAAAGGTCTGTTGAATATTATTAATCTTGCAGAATAAAATTTGCTCAAAAAATCATCAGATAACGATGCAAGACTTTCATCTTCAACAGAAAATGAATGTTTTTCCAAAAGCTCTTTAAGAAAATCTACTCTCCAAAAATAAACACCATCATATTTTCTGACAGAGGATATTATTAAAACATCAATCGGTTTATAATTTGGATTAACGATATAACGTTTATTTTTTCCAAATTTTTCATAATGTAAAAGTGGATTTATTCCTGCCGCTTTAACGTCATCATAGAAACTTAAATATAGGTTACCGTCAAATTTTTCGGAAGGGTTAAATCCTTGTTTCCATCCAAAATATAAATAATGTTTGGCAGGATTAATGTCATGTATTTTATACTTTTTAATATACCAGTCTTTATCAAATAAAGATGATGATAAAATACATGACACTTTGTCATCTTGTTTGTGTATAGAATATTTATGGCATACAATATCTGATTGTTCGTTAAATATATCCTGCTTAAGTATATAATCTTCTGCTTGCGTTGAATTATAACTATCATGCATCCGCCAGAAAGTTAATTTATAGGGAATGTAATAGATTTTATTATTTTTTGCTGCAAGTTGTCTGTATATCCACCAATCAGTGGCAGAAGGACGGGGATTATCGGTTAAGTTGCATTTAAGCAAGCAGGTTTTTCTTGCTAAAAAGCATGACAATGTAGGGATTCTGTTTATATTTCGAAAGTCTTGGTAAGAAAATTTATTAATTATTTGAGAAAAAATTTTTCGTAACGGTGTGAGAGTATCTCGTTCAATTAAACAGCATCTTTTAAAATTCCCAAATGTTTGCACATCATTTGTGATAATGTTAACATGAGCATAGGAATTAATAAGCTTTACTTTTTCTTCCAGATGATCAGGCGTCCAATAGTCATCAGATTCACAAAAGGCGATATACTCTCCTTTTGATTTTTCCAAAGCGAGTTTTATTGTTTCAGGCAAACCGTGATTTTTTTTATCAATATGCTGATACAAGAAAATATTGGGATATTTTTTAACATATTGTTTGATAACTTTAACGGATTTATCTGTTGAACCATCATCAATGACAATGACTTCAAAGTTTTTATAAGTCTGAGCCATAAGACTGTCTAAAGTTTCTTTTATATATTTCTCATAATTATAACTGGTAACAATAACGCTGATAAAAGGCGATTTATTTTTAAAATGACAAATTATTTTATCTAACAGTCCTGGTTTTTGAATATGAAAAAGAGGTTGATCTTTGTTGGCAGAAACAGAGCTTGAACAATAGCGGCGATTTTCTCTTTTTCCAAATGTTTCATAATGTACAAGAGGGTTAATTTCAGCACAGCGCACATCCGGGTTTAATCTGAGATATTCATTTCCGTCAAATTCCTTGCTTGGATTACGGCCTTCTTTCCAGCCCCATTTAACGTAATGCCTGGCCGCACCGATTTTTTTGGCTTTAACATCCGGATTTTGCTCCAAATACCATTTCGCATCAAACAGCGGCGAAGCCTTAACGATTTCAATTTGTCGTTTCTCATCATATTTTACTTTGCTTATTAAATGAAATATCCTGCAAATCTTTAAAGTCCATAAGTTCATTTTATACCTCTGTTTTTTTCGAATAAACCGGGATTTTGCAGATTTTAATCAGCTTTTTCCCGCTTGTAGTTATTTTTTTCTGGTAAAAAAAGCGTGTGATAGCGCTTTTTAACAATAATAAACCGTAGCGCCATTGCTTGACGCCACGGATTTCATAGCCTTGCGCCATAACGGCCGCACCAAACAGCCGCTCAAAAACATGCGCTTTCGTGCCTTCTTTAATCTTGCCGTCGGTCGGAGCAAAATCTTTTAACCCGTAACGCAAAAACGGCTTGAAAATTTCCGCTCTTGCCCAAAACATTGTACCGGCGACAAATGAAAAATCCCGCACTTGCGGCAAATTCATCTCTGCCAGACAAGAATTTATTTCTTCAAGCCATTTGTCATAAAGCTTATGTTCACCGCTGATACAATAAGCCGCGGCAATCATGCCGATTTCAGGTTTTTCTTCCAACTGTTGCAGATTTTCTTTTACCTGTTTGGGGCTTTTAAGCAGGGCGCTCCACAAAAGTTTTGCCCACAAAGCATTGTCAAACCGCCGCCCGTTAAGGTGCGTATAATTTCCTTTTGTGGTGTTCTTTGTGTGCAATTTTAAGATATAATCATAATCATCAAGTTTTATCCGGTGTAAAAATTCCATAAACGGCCCCACATCATAGCCGCGGTTTTCAACTTTAATGATTTGCACATCGGGCTTAAAAGCTTTCAACCCGCTTTCCGCCGCGGCATCTTCGCCGCACATCGTCACAATCAAATCATAATCAACACCCGCCAAATTCTTCAGATATGCCAGAATTTGCGGCAGCTGCTCAAGATAGTATAAATGTAAATGCACCGCAATCCGCATTTTCAAGCCCTCCATTTCAACGCCAGATTGCACACATTGAGCCATAAATTGGCGTGTACGGGCAACGCGGTATTTTCTAAAATTTTTTTGGAATTTATCCGTCCGTAAACAGCGGCGTTCAAGCAACGTTTGATAAGATATTGCGCGCAAACTTGTGAAAATTCGGGTTCTGCCGCAAAATGCCGCGTTTGATTTTCTTGTTCCAGCTTTTCCAAAACATGTTTCAGCAAGTCAAGCGTCGCCGCATCTTTAATCCGACAGCGGCCGGTTGTTACAAAATTATCAAAAGCACTTTGTTCATCGGTAGTCAACACAATGCCGTTTTTAGCAAACCATGCTTTATGAAATTCTTTCTGCTCATCGGAAATAACCTCTTTTAGGCGCTTGCTGACCATATCTTTATGAAAACGATATTTGTAAAGCACATCGCTGATGTTGGCAAGCCTGGTGATTTGGCCGAAATCGTCATAAAGTTGACGATCGTTTAAGCTGACAAAATTTTCATTATAACGAATATTGTTGTCAACCGCCAAGGCGCGTCGAAACATAATCGTCGGATGATGAACGGGTGCCTTAAACAGCAAAGACGCCATGATTTCTTCATGTCGTGCGGGGTTTTGCACCACTTTGAAACGGTTGATTTCGCCAAACTTTTTATAAGCCGTGCCAACAAGCCCGATTTCCGGATGAGCTTCCAGATATTCATACTGCCGCTGCAAACGTTCGGGCAGGGATATATCGTCATGATTCATCATTGCCGCATATTCCGCCGTTGCCAAATCCAGCAAACGGTTATAGCTTTTAGCCACGCCCAAACTTTCCGGATTTTCATAATATTTTATCCGTTCGTCATGATAGGTGCGGATAAATGCCTGTAGCGCCTTGTTACCGGGGCTGTCGTTTAAGATAATAAATTCAAAGTCCGTAAATGTCTGCCGCAACACGCTGTCCACCGCCGCGCGCAGGTGGGCGATGTGTGTGTTCCATATGGGCATCAAAACGGAAATCTTCGGCATTTTCTCTCCTTATTTGTTTTCCAAATACCAGTTAACGGTTTTAACAATGCCGGAGGCAAAAGTTTCTTCCGCTTTCCACTTCAGTTCGGTTGAAAGTTTGGTTGCATCGATGGCGTACCGCTTGTCATGACCGGCGCGGTCTTTGACAAAGGTGATTAAATCGTCATATTTTCCGCTCTTGCGCGGCCGTTTCTCGTCCAAAATAGCGCAAATCGTGTTGACGATTTCCAGATTGTTTTTTTCGTTATGTCCGCCGACATTATAAGTTTCACCGGCTTTGCCGTTATGAAAAATCAAATCTATCGCCTTGCAATGGTCTAAAACAAAAAGCCAGTCGCGCACGTTTTTGCCATCGCCGTAAATCGGGATGGGCTTTTCGTTAAGACAATGATCAATAATCTTCGGAATAAGTTTTTCGGGATGCTGTTTCGGACCGTAATTATTTGAACAGTTGGAAGTTGTCACATTAAGCCCGAAAGTGTGGAAATACGCCCGCACTAAAAAATCCGAGCTTGCTTTGCTGGCCGAATACGGCGAGTTCGGCGCATAAGGCGTTGTTTCCTTAAAATATCCGTTCGCGCCGAGTGAACCGTAAACCTCATCGGTGGAAATATGATGAAAACGGGCGTTCTCATAACCTTCACGCGTTTGCCCGGGCGCCGTCATCCAGTTTTTCCGCGCCGCCTCCAACAAATTAAACGTGCCGACGATGTTTGTTTCGATAAAAGCCCTCGGCCCCGAAATCGAGTTATCCACATGGCTTTCGGCGGCAAAATGTATGACGCCGCGAACATCATATTTTTGAAACAAATCTTCCACAAACCGGGCATCGCAAATATCGCCTTGGACAAAGCTATAATTTTCAAGTGTCGCACATTCTTTAAGGTTGTCCGAGTTTCCGGCGTAAGTCAGTTTGTCGAGATTAATAATCCGATATTGCGGATATTTCTTGGCAAAATAAGGCACAAAGTTTGAACCGATAAAACCGGCGCCGCCGGTAATTAAAATTGTTGCAGGCATTTTTTCAAGCCCTCCTTCCAATGGGGAATGCAAAGATGAAATGTTTCTTTGATTTTGCTCTTATCCAAAACACTGTAAAACGGACGTTTGGCTTTGGTCGGGTAGGCTTCCGTCGGGATTGGGCAAACCCGGCATTTCAAACCGAATTGTTCCATAATCTCCGTTGCAAAATCATACCACGAGCAAACGCCTTCGTCGGTAAAATGATAAACGCCGCTTTTTTCCGGCGCCAGCTGCGGCAGAATGTTAACAATGGCTTCTGCCAAATCACCGGCATAAGTCGGCGAACCGATTTGATCGGCAACAACATTAATGCTTTCTTTTTCCGCGCCCAAACGCCGCATTGTTTTGACAAAGTTCTTGCCATACGGGGAATAAAGCCACGCCGTGCGGATAATTACGGCGGTTTCCGCCCGTTTCAAGACTTCTTGCTCGCCTTGCAGCTTGGTTTTGCCGTAAACCGAAACCGGGCAGGCGGCATCTTCCGGTTTATAAGGCTTGTGGCCGCAACCGTCAAAAACATAATCGGTTGAAATATGGATTATTTTCGCCCCGCTTGCCGCCAGATTGGCCGGTCCGTCAACATTGATGCGCCAGGCAAGTTCCGGCTCGTCTTCAGCCATATCGACCGCCGTATACGCCGCGCAGTTGATGATCGTGTCTATATTTTGGGCTTTAACAAAACTTTTAACGGCTCCGGCATCGGTAATGTCCAACACGTCGACATCAGCAAAAACCGCCTCCGGTAAAAGTTTCTTCAATTCCGAACCGAGTTGTCCGTTGCTACCCGTTATCAGGAACATCTTTTAATCCTTTCGCAATTCTGTCTTTTTCGGAAGTGATGACCTTGTCAGCCGGAATTTTCCAGTCTATGCCGATTTCCGGGTCATCGTAACGAATGCCGAACTCGGCTTCTTTGCAATAAAAATTATCCACCTTATAAGCAAAAACCGCCGTTTCGCTCAAAACCGCAAAGCCGTGCAGAAAATGCCGCGGAATAAACAACTGGCGCTGATTTTCAGCCGAAAGCTCAACAGCGACATGCTTGCCGAAAGTCGGCGAGCCGCGGCGGATATCCACCGCCACATCCAAGACATTTCCTTCCAGAACGCGCACCAGTTTGGCTTGCGAATGTTCGCCGAGCTGACAATGCAAACCGCGGATAACCCCGAAACACGATTTTGACTGATTATCTTGCACAAAGCGGCAGTCAATGCCGTTTTTGACAAACTCCGCCTCATTATAGCTTTCAAAAAAGTAGCCGCGGGCGTCCGTAAAAACACGCGGTTCGACAATAACGACCCCGTCAATTTCCGTTTTTATGAAATTCATGATACTCCTCATAAACTTTTTGAAGATAAGTTTTGTAATTTCCGTCTTTAAGTCCGTCAATCAGACTTTTCATTCCCGCGTCATCGATAAAACCGCGGCGATAGGCGATTTCTTCAATACAGGCGATTTTTAAGCCCTGACGCTTTTCAATCAGCTGCACATAAGTTCCGGCATCCATCAAGCTGTCGGGCGTGCCGGCGTCCAGCCAGGCATTGCCGCGGTGCATCGGCACCACGTTTAAGCGCCCTTCGCTTAAATAGACATTGTTTAAGTCCGTAATTTCCAGTTCGCCGCGTGCCGAAGGCTTCAAAGTACGGGCTTTTTCCGCCACATCGCCGGGATAAAAATAAAGCCCGACCGAAGCGTAGTTTGATTTTGGCTGTTTAGGTTTTTCTTCAATCGAAAGCACCCGGAAATCTTTATCAAACGCCACCACGCCGAAACGCTCGGGATCTGAAACGTGATAAGCAAAGATCGTGGCGTTTTTACCTTTGTTTTCCTCAATTTCTTTACGGAAATGATGAATTTGGTTGCCCATATAAAAAATATTATCGCCCAATATCAGGCAAACATCATCGCCGTCGATAAAATCAGCGCCTATGGTAAAAGCCTGTGCAATACCTTTGGGTTCGTTTTGGATGGCATAATGAATATTAAGCCCGATAAAATGCCCGTCGCCGAAAAGAGTTTGAATGTTGGGAATATCTTTAGGCGTCGAAATAATCAAAATATCTTTAATGCCAAATAACATTAAGGTAGACAAAGGATAATAAATCATCGGCTTGTCGTATACCGGCAGCAGTTGTTTTGAGGTTGTTTTTGTTAAAGGGTAGAGGCGGGTTCCGCTGCCTCCGGCCAAGATTATTCCTTTCATCTTCATGCTCCGTTTGTGTTTGTTAAAGAGCGCTCTTCAATAAAATGATAAAGCGTCACGCGGCTGACCCCTAACTCTTGCGCGATTTTAGTTTTGGCAATACCGTCGGCAAGCATTTTGCAGATAACAGCTTCTTTACCGTCCAACAGTTTTTTAAGCTTAATGCCTTTGGCGCGTCCCAATTTGAAACCTTCTTCTTTTTTCTTCTTCAATGCGGCGACCGTGCTTTTGGATGCGAGATTTTTGCGGATATTGATAACCATATCCATCATTTTCAATAAATAACGACCGGTTTCGCCGGCCAAAAACTCATATTTTTCGGCCAACGATAAAATTCTGACCTGATGTTCAAAGAAAAATTCCAGATTTGCCCGCACTTCGTTCAAATTTTTTCCCAGGCAGGATATGTCGCTCACGATCAAAATATCTTGCGGCTGCCATTCGATGTTTTTTATCCGGTTCAAAGACTTTTGGACATAAACGCAATCTGCCGAGAGCTTCAGCGATTCGTGAATCTGTCGGCGATAAATATTTTCATTTGTTTTTGTTTGCGTATAGCCAACAATCATATGATTAATCCATGTTTTTCTTAAACGGTCGTTTTTTATAAACTTTTGTTAATCAAATATACCCAATTAAAATGTATTTGCAAGCAATATTTACAAGCCGTGCATTAAATCAAAAAAACTATATAATTCAATATATTATTTAACAAAGCATAATCCGTTTTTTGTTTTTTTGGTCAAAATCTAAAAATGTATATTTAAACGACCGATTAAAATAAACAGTTTATCACAGACGACCGTCTATGCTTAACATTTGGGCAAAGACGGTCATTTTTCAGTTGTTTATTTTAATGTGAAAAATATCTATTCCGCAGGCGACTGATTAACACTGTTGATTGTCGACGCAATGCGGATTTTGTGATTATTGTCTTTAAAATAAGTGTCCGATTTTTTGGCTTTTAAGCCGCGAATAGTAATAATATAGCCAATCATTACCACCACACCGGCGCCAAGCCAGGCAATCGGACTGGCGTAAAAAATCCCTTTATAACCGATGGCATGAGCCAGATAAATCGCCGAAAACGAACGAGCGCCAAGCTCAATAACACAGGCAATCAACGGAATTAAAGCTTTTCCCATGCCTTGCAAAGTGTTGCGGAAAATAAAAATCATGCCCAGGAAGAAGTAAAACAAGGTGCTGATGCTCAAATACATTTTTCCGGTGGCAATAATAAACGGATTGTCCTCTTTCAAGAAAACGGAAATCATATCTTCACCGACATAACGAACCGCCAAAGACATCAAAATACTGATAACAAGCGATGTCAAACCGGCAATGACCACGCCGCTGCGAATGCGCTTGATTTTTCCGGCGCCCCAGTTTTGCGCCGAATAGGTTGCCATGGCAATGCCCAAAGCGAGCAGGGGCTGCGTGGCGAGCTGTTCAATCCGCAAAGCGGCGGTAAAAGCGGCAATAACATCCGCACCGAAAGAATTGCACACGCTTTGCAAAACCATCATACTCAGCGACAAAACCGAAAATTGCAAAGCCATCGGGATTGCAATATGAAGGTGTGTTTTCATAAACTGCCGGTCATAAATCCAGTCTTCGCGTTTCAAATGCAAAATCGGATAATTCTTATACATAAACAACAAGCACAAAACCACGGCGATTGAAATGGACGCCACGGTTCCGATGGCCGAGCCGACCACCCCGAAACCAAACCAATAAATCAACACAAAATTAAACAAGATGTTTAAGATGGTGGAAAAAATCAAAAAATACAAAGGTGTGCGGCTGTCGCCCAAGGCACGGATAAAACCGGCGAGCAAATTGTAAAAGACAATCAAAACCAAACCGCCGGTCAGCACCGCCATAAAGTTATACGCGTCCGTCATAATTTCCGCCGGCACGTTCATTAACCTTAAAAGCGGCCGCAACGAACAAATCAGCCCGACGGTAATCAACACGCACAAAACCACACTGGCAATCACACAATGGGTAATGGATTTTCGCACGCCGTTATAATCACCGGCGCCGAAACGCTGCGCGGTTACCACCGTTAATCCGCCGGTAAAACCGAAGGCTATCAGCAAAAACACGAAAAAAATCGGCGCGGTCGCGCCCACTGCCGCCAAAGCATTGACGCCGATTAAGCGCCCGACGATAAGAATATCGGAAATATTATAAAGCTGCTGAAACAGATTCCCGATTAAAACCGGAATCCCAAAAGCAAGAATTAGTTTGGCCGGCGAGCCGACTGTCATGTTCTGAATCATTTTTCCCTCGTTTTGAAATCGGTTGCAACATATACCCGACTTTTTTAATTGTAAATAACTATTTTTTATATTATTTTCAAAAAAGAAGAAATAATAGTTGACAATTACGATATATGACATATATTATACATATAGTTTAAGTTATGTTTATCTAAAGGAGTAAAAAATGGAAAAAGCCAAAAATGTCAAAGAATTTGTTGAACGCATGGATAATCGCAAAAAGGTCAATCCGAAAGATTTATCATCAGACCAAGATTTAACAATCGGTATTATGAACTTGATTTCCATTGAAGAACATTTGGTGTTTTCCGGCGCCAAAACCGGTAAAACCTCGTTTTATGATTTGATTGAAGAAGTTCGCGACACTCGCAAAAAACTGATGCAAAAAATCATTCCGGCTTATGAAGGCGAGGTCTGGTGCATTTCCAAACACCTTTTAGCCACTTGTATGCGTTTAATGGAGGTCGGCACCAAACAACAAAGTTTGGGTAACAAAGAAGAGGCTTATGCCTTGTTTGACAAAGCTTATGATATGTATTGCCTGTTCTGGGGCTTGAACATGAATATGTTGCAGGTGGATAACGCCAAATGGGTGGCAGACAGCCTGGAAGATGTCAAAAAAATCACCAAAAAAACCGAAGAAGCGTTAGGCGCAACTTCGGCGGAGCCGGTTAAAGCCAAAGAGGCGGAAACCGTTTTGGCCGCCGTTAAAAAAGAAGAACAACCGCAAGGCGCGCTGGCTAAAATGAAAGCCTTTGTTCGTAAAGCCGTTGATTGTTGCATTGAATAGGAAAACCAGCCATGAAAAATATCTTTTATGCTTGTTTTGCCGTTTTGCTGCTGCTGACCGGCTGCGACAAACCGGCCGATAATGCCGACAAAACCGTGGCTGCCGCACAAAATGCAGGCGATACCCGCCGCGAACCGGAAAAGTTTTATTTTTTCTATGCCGAAAGCTGCATTCATTGCCACGATGCTTCAAAATACATTAAAGAAACATATCCTGATCTTGAATTAACCATGGTGGATGTCGGCACACCGGAAGGGTATGATTTGCTGGTTTCAAGCGCCCGCCGGTTAAACTTGGGCAACCGAGTCGGCACGCCGTTGTTTGTTCTGGGCGACAAACACCTGATGGGTTGGGCGCCCGAATACGCTGAAGACTTTGCCTTGCTGGTTAAAGAGTTTCAGGCACAACAAGCCGCAAAATAACCATGTTAAAGCGATAAATAAAGAACCAAGCCCCGTATTGAGTTAAGATACGGGGTTTATTTCATAGACCACATAATCTTAAATTCAGCACTTTGGGTACCGATATGTTTGGTACAAATGTCATAAATTTGTTCAAGCGTCATATTCTTTAAGCATACACGTCCGGCTTTACATCTATTGTCACCGTATAGTATACCCTTTTGTTCTTCTTCGGTTTGGTAACCGCTTAAAGTTGATACGGAATAAATATTGGCGCTGTTTTCTTTGGCGGTAACAATCAGGTTGCGGCAAATTTCCAGATTTTGTGTAGAATTTTTGGTTAAAAAAGAATTACTAGCGGTAAGATTCATTGTATCGCCATTATTATTATACAAATAAAAAACACGCCATTTGTTGCCGAAGATATCATAAATGTAGTCCGTATTGCTTTCCCTAATCATCTCAACCGGAATCTCACCAAGCTTGATGAAATAGGACGTTAAGTTCTGATTACGAAACTCTGTTGAAAAACCATGTACATAACGAGCCACGGCGTTAATCACCGTATTCATCTGTTCGGCGTGTTTGTTGAGCTTATATTTAAGCATCGCCTTGGAATAACCGGCGATTGCGCCGACACTTAAAACACCGATAATCGCTAAAACCCCGAGCATTTCCACCATACTTCTACCACATTCACGCATAATATTCTCTCCAAAATTGCAAAAAATACCTATTTGCTCGTCATTCTAAACCGTTTTTTTTTTTTGCAATTTTAAAGAGTCTGGTGGGGATAAGTTTCTACTTATTATTTACTGTCATG
>CALXZJ010000022.1 GCA_944393235.1 uncultured Alphaproteobacteria bacterium
TTTTTTTTTTGCAATTTTAAAGAGTCTGGTGGGGATAAATTTCTACCGGCGCTTTATCGTCATCCCACGAGGATACATTAGTATCCGAGTTTAGGGGTCTCCCAAAGGACGCCTCAACCACCGCACTATCGCGCGCACGGGTGCGTAACAGGAAGGGGATAGTTGACAGACGCCTTACCTTGAGTGCTAACGCTCCTTCATGGCATGACAAAGTAAAAATTACAAGACCCGCTGTTAGGCGGGCTTTGTTATAAATGGCTTAAGAGATAGGGATTACTCCGCTTTCGCTCCGTTCACTGGCGCTCATCGGCTTTAAAGCCAACCGGCGTCCCCCGGTCCGCCTTTCGCTGGTAGTCGAACCCTAGCACCTAGGCTTCAAATCCGACCCTCCTCATCATTTACGACAAAACCCGCCTAACAGCGGGCTTTGTTGTAAATGGCGGAGAGATAGGGATTCGAACCCTAGGTACCCCGTTAAAGAGTACAATTGATTTCGAGTCAACCGCATTCGACCACTCTGCCATCTCTCCAAATAGTGTTTATTACATAAAATAAAATTAAAATTTATGCAAGCATTATTTCCGGTTAAGCTGCATAATATATTCATCGGCTTTAGCTATACAAATCTGCATTTGTTTTAACTCAACACTCATCTTTCCATTTTCATAAATTTCTGCTGCTCGCATATAGTATTTTATCGCTTCTTCTAAATATTCCTCATCATCATGTTTTTTCCCGGAATTGTAAAAAATATTGCCAATACTTTCTTCAGCTTTTGCCCATTCCAGAGGCTTCTGCTCTTTTATATAAACTTTCTGCCGATTTTTATAATTATTAACCGCTAACATCGAAATTTCATCGTTGCTGCTAAACAACCCAAGCAAAGAAAGATACAATCCCAAATCTCCTTGAATCGCGGCCCAAAAATAAGGGAAACTTGCTTGCGAAAAAACCTTTTCAGCTTCTCTTAAATGGAAAACCGCATCGCGCAATGCTTGTACATCTGAAGATTGTTTCCAGTATCCATAATAAATTTTTGATAACCGATAAGACAACGCACCAAAGTCATAAGGATAAGAATATCGATTGAAATATTTCTGCGCATATCGACAACATTCTACCGCATTTTTATAAAAAATATACTTATAACGCCCAAGATTTTCTGCTGCAAATTGATACAACTGCCCCAAATTAGCATAAACACATCCGATTAAAAGAACATCTTTGGATGCTGGCTGATATCTGTATGCATTTTTCAACAAATCTGAAATTAATCTCACATCTTGAAGTTTTAAACTGTCAAATTTCAAGCACAGATAAATCAATGCTAAAACATTTAGAATATATGGCATATAAACAATTTCTAACCCTTGAGGCGACTTCGTTTTGCTAATACTTTCAACAACTTTTGCCAAAATTTTTTGTTTCTTGTTCTGCTTAATCGCGCTTGCTGCCAAAACCGCCCCGGCAATCAAAGAGATCATTGAAACCGGTAATTCTTGTTGTTGAAAATAAGAAAGAGGCAAACATAAGCTGTTCAACAAAGAAAACATCGGATAATTCAATTTATCATATTGATTAACGGTTTGAAAAATCAACCGAACTTTATCTTTCTCCCGAACACCGCGTATAAGAACTTCAGCCTCTGTTGTATATAATATCTGCTTTCCGCAATCAACAAAATCAAAAAAATTCCGACCATTTAAACTTGCAAAGACATCTTTTGCTGAATTTTCATAATATTGTACCGTTAAAAAATCCACCTCAGCCAAATATTGTGCCAAAATTTTTCCTGAATTTTCCGAACAGTCATCTTCAAACGCCGCAACCACAATTTTTACTTTTGGTGTTTCGGTCTGAACATCTGTTTTTAAGTTTTTAGAAAAAATTTTATTCAGGTCAAAAAACATCTTTAATCTTTACCTTTCTTGACAGATTGTTTTATGTTTTTCAAACCCTCCTTCACATTTTTCACAAAATCTTGATTAACTTCTTTAAATGTTTTCGGTTTTTCATCAGCGTTGTATAACATTCCGAGCAACCACAAATTAACAACAAAAGCAAACAACGGTATAGAAAAACCATTAACTGAAAACAATTGAAAACATGCCAGCACCACATTAACAAAACCTATTTTAACAACCGCCATGCTCAATACTTCTGCCGAAGCTCCTTTATAAGCAATCGACATATAAGCCGTATTTTCCGACCAATTTCTTCGTTTAACATAAAAAACATAACGCCGGAAAAAGCTCCACACAATCTCTGTCAAAGGATACATTATCAATATTAACATTGATGGCGCGGCCATTTCCAATGCCCCGTCCAACAACAAACCCGAAAAAATAAAAGAAGCCGCCATACAAGCGCCATTGTTAATTTTAATTTTTCCAAGGAACCAATCCAAATGAAAATATCCCAACCAAACACCTGCCAAACCAGCTCCGGCAAACCCCAAAACATGAGGAATGCCGCCAATAATCGCAACAATACTTAGCCCCAAAGCAATGGTTAAACATTGAGTTGCAAAAATTCCCGGCAAATCATTAAGCCACTGTGATGAAAACGTAAACAAAAATATAATTAGAGCCACAATCAAACGATCAGCCCAAAAAGGCACAATGCCGCCAAAAACTAAAGCATCACCTGAAAAAGAAAAACTCAAAATCAAACTTGACGCTGCCAAAACAATCAAAAACAACCTATCTGTTTCAAGCAAAAAAACAATATAAATTACAAATGCCAAACTCAACCAAATCCATATGGATGTCGTTGCCAAAGGGACAATAACATCATTATAATTCGGAACAAGAAAAAACACGGCGCTCAAACATAAAACCATCATAAGGTACATATATAACCATGGGTCTTTGTAAAAAGCATATTGTTCTACTTCATCTGATTCTTCTTTTAAGAAATTTAAAACCAGCCGAGAGCAAACAAAACCTATACATATCAAGAGTACGCTATATAAAAAATCCAATGACATCTGCCTTCTCCCTTATTTTTTTTGCAAACACGCCGCAAAAAACGCATCCATGCCGCCCATGTTTTCCATATAATACGGCAAAGTTCTTAAAACTCCCTTATCAATTATTTTTTCATCAAGTTTTATTCCGTTATATCGTTGCAGCATTTTTAAATTTGCAGGACATAAAACAAAATCCGGATTCTCATT
The DNA here is from genome assembly GCA_944393235.1 of uncultured Alphaproteobacteria bacterium. Classification (GTDB taxonomy): domain Bacteria; phylum Pseudomonadota; class Alphaproteobacteria; order RF32; family CAG-239; genus CAAFZY01. Next base: position 3,179 of record CALXZJ010000022.1, read on the forward strand.
TAAGAAATTATCGATTTGATATTCACCTTCATCTTTGGCAATCGAACATGTACAAAACAACATCTTTCCGCCGGATTTAAGTTTTTTTGCCGCCGCTTGTAAAAATATCTTTTGTTTTTCTGTTTGTTCTTTTACATCTGCCAAAGTCTTATTATGCAAAATTTCCGGATGCCGGCGAAATGTACCGGTAGCCGAGCACGGCGCATCAACAACAATAATGTCAAACGCATCATAGCACTTGTTCAAAAACAAAATGGCATCAGATACGATTGTTTGTAAATTGTTTGCTAAATTTAGACGTTCTATGTTTTCTTTTAATTTTTCCATCCGTCCTTCATCAACATCTACGGCTGTAACTTTTGCGCCTGCCGCCAAAAGTTGGGCGGTTTTTCCACCCGGCGCCGCGCACAAATCCAAAACTTTTTTCTCTTTAACATCGCCCAACAGCAAAATCGGTAGCGAGGCTGCCAAATCCTGCACCCACCATTGCCCTGCATCAAAACCCGCAAGCTCTGCCACCTTGCTTGCAGACGGAAGTCGAATTGTCCCGTTTTCTAATAGAACACCGTTCAAGTCCTTTGCCCAAACCTCGGGCAACTGCTTGGAACTAATATCCAAAGGAGGTTCGGTTCCAACCATTTTTTCCATTGCTATGATTTGTGTTTTTGTATAATCCTTTGCCAACAATTGCTTGAAACTGTTAGAAAAATATGTATCCTTGAACGCTGTATTTAAACTATTTTTTTGTTTGTTTATCTGTCTCAAAACAGCATTAACCATCCCCACAGCAAAACGATTGGTATATTTCTTTGCAATATTCACATATTCATTGATGGCGGCATATTCTGGTGTGTTAAGATAAAGAATTTCCGCCGCGCCAAGCAAAAGAACATAATATAATTTTTTATCTTTTCCCGAGATTTTTTTATGCAGAAACTTTGCTAAAATTTGCTCCAAAGCTTCATATCGCCGCAATGTTGTCAACAACAACATATTGGCAAACGGGCGATGCTGAACATCTACTTGTTTTTTTATGTTGTTTAAGAAAACTTTGTTTTCCAAAATTCGTTCTAACATTTCAACACATTGCTGCCGGACTTTCATAAACTTTGCTCCTTGGAATATATTCACTTTAAGCATCATTTAAAATTTTGCAAGCAAAATTCGTTCTTGCCGCAAGCAATAACAACAAATAAAAAACGGGTAAAAAACAGTTTATGCTTGTATTTTTCAAACCATTAAGGTATTTTATAGCAAGTTAAGATTTTAAAAGAGTTTGGAGAAAAACAAGAATGACAGGCAATCCACGTTATAACGGCGCTGAAACATTTGAAGAATGGCAGAAATCCTGGCAGCTGGAAGACCGTTACAATTTCCACACCATTGAACAAAAATGGCAAAAAATTTGGGAAGACGAAAAGCTTTATCATGTAGAGATTGATAAAAACAAAAAGAAATGTTACATTTTGGTTGAATTCCCTTATCCGTCCGGAGCCGGTCTACATGTCGGTCATCCTCGCTCTTATACGGCGCTTGATGTCGTTGCCCGCAAAAAACGCATGCAAGGTTATAATGTTTTGTATCCGATGGGCTTTGATGCTTTCGGCTTACCGGCAGAAAACTATGCCATTAAAACCGGTATTCATCCGGCAAAATCTACTCAGGCAAACATTCAAAACTATATGCGTCAATTAAAATCCATTGGTTTTAGTTTTGACTGGGATCGCTGCATTGACACATCTTCTCCCGAATATTACAAATGGACGCAATGGATGTTCATCCAATTGTTCAAACATGGCATGGCCTATAAAGATAAAATGGCGATTAACTGGTGTCCTTCCTGCAAAGTCGGTTTAGCCAACGAAGAAGTCGTCAACGGTCATTGCGAACGTTGTGGAGCCGAAGTTGTCCGCCGCGACAAAGAACAATGGATGATTGCCATCACCAAATACGCCGACCGTTTGATTGAAGACTTAAAAGACGTTGATTTTGTTGACCGTGTCAAAACTCAACAAATTAACTGGATTGGTCGTTCCGAAGGTGCTGAACTCGATTTTGATTTCGGCAGTGATAAATTAACCGTTTTCACCACCCGTCCGGATACAGCTTTTGGTGTAACATATATGGTTTTGGCACCTGAACATGAATTTATCGCCAAATACATGGACAAGTTTGAAAATCCGAAAGAAATAAAAAAATATGTGGAAGAGGCGGCAAAAAAATCAGATTTACAGCGCACGGCTGACGATTCTAAAACGGGTGTTGAGCTAAAAGGCATTAAAGCCCGCAACCCATACAACGGCAAAATGATACCCGTATTTATTTCCGACTATGTCTTAATGGGGTATGGCACCGGCGCTATTATGGCCGTGCCGGCACACGACCAACGCGACTACGATTTTGCCAAAGCTTTCAATTTGCCGATTATTCCGGTTTTAGACGGCGGAAACATTGAAGAAAAAGCTTTTGAAGAAGACGGTCCGCACATCAATTCAGACTTTTTAAACGGTTTGAACAAAGAAGACGGTATGCGCCAAGCCATAGATTATGCCATCAAAAACGGTTTCGGTCGTCCGAAAATCAATTACAAATTGCGCGACTGGGTCTTTTCTCGCCAACGCTATTGGGGCGAACCTATACCGATGGTTTATTGCGAACATTGCGGCTGGCAGCCTTTGGATGAAAAAGACCTACCGCTAACCTTGCCGGAAATCTCCGATTATCTGCCTAACGATAATGGCGATTCGCCTTTGGCCAAAGCTGTTGATTGGGTAAACACCACTTGTCCCAAATGCGGCAAACCGGCCCGGCGTGAAACCGATGTTATGCCAAACTGGGCTGGTTCATCATGGTATTTCTTACGTTATTGCGACCCGCATAACGATAAAGAGTTTGCCTCCAAAGAAGCGCTTGATTACTGGATGAATGTTGACTGGTACAACGGCGGTATGGAACACACCACCTTACACTTGTTATACTCTCGTTTCTGGCACAAATTCTTATATGATTGCGGCTACGTCCCAACTAAAGAACCTTACAACAAACGCACTTCACATGGCATGATTTTAGCTGAAAACGGCGAAAAAATGTCAAAATCACGCGGCAATGTCATCAATCCTGATGATATTGTCAACAACTACGGTGCCGATACTTTCCGCTTGTATGAAATGTTTATCGGCCCGTTTGAACAAACAGCCATGTGGTCAGATGAAAGCTTAATGGGGGTTTATCGTTTTATTGGCAAAATATTTAACCTTTTCAAAAAAGTTTATAAAAACGAACCGACAGAACAAGACTTGCGCGCCATGCACAAATGCATTTTAGAGGTTACCGAGCGTATTGATCAGATGAAATTTAACACAGCCGTTTCTTCTTTAATGACTTATGTCAATTACCTGTCCGGTTTAAAACAAATTTCCGCCGTGTTATATGAAACGCTCTTAAAGCTTTTAAGTCCGTTCACACCGCACTTGGCTGAAGAAATGTGGGCGCGCTTAGGTCATTCTTCCTCCATCATAACCGAAACATGGCCGGAAGGGAACGCGCAATTGGCGCAAGATAACATCGTTACCATTGCCGTACAAATTTGCGGTAAAATGCGCGGAACAATTGAACTGCCAAAAGACAGCCCGGAAGATGTTGTTAAAGCAAAAGCCTTAACGCTGGAAAACGTTGCCCGCCAAACTGTCGGCAAAGAAATTAAAAAAGTCATCATTGTACCAAACAGGATTGTAAACATTGTTGCTGCATAAAAAAATATTTATCGCGCTAGGCGCTTTATCCATATTATCCGGCTGTGGATTTGAGCCGTTGTATGTGGAACGAAAACCGGACGAAGGGTGGTATTACAAAGGCGAATTTGATACCAGCATTGCCGATGAAATGGAAAAGATTCGGGTAGAACTGATTGCCGACCGTTTCGGTCAACTTCTCCGCAATGATTTGCTTGATAGTTTTACTCCCAAAGGCATACCATCAACCCCCCGCTATCGTTTGGTTGTTGATAATATTGATAAACAAACGGTTCAGCAAGCCCTTCGCGATGACATTACCGCCACCCGTGAACGTGTACGTTATAAAGTAGATTACTACTTATATGATAATGAAACAAACAAACAGCTCGTACGCGGCAATAGTCTTGCTTACGTCAGTTATGATATTTTAGGCAATCCGTATTCCACAACATTCGCTCAGAAAAAAATCGAACAAAACGCAGCTGACATCATTGCAAATGACATATCTTTGCGCATTGGCGCCTATTTTCATTCTGTCATGACCAAACGCGGTGACCCGAACACTTTATAGAGATTGCCATGAATTTTAAAACGGCAGACATTACTCGATATTTAAAGCAACCGGATATAAAAATAAAATGCATTGTTATTTTCGGCACAAATGAAGGCATGATTGCCGATTATACCAAACAATTTGCCCAAACCGTTTGTCCGGATTTAAATGATGCCTTTAAAGTTGCGCAGCTTTCTATGGATGCGCTTGAAAAAGACATCGGTCTTTTATATGGCGAATACAACGCCCGTTCACTTTTGGGCGGTCGTCGTGTTGTCATAATAAAAGACGGCAACAACAATTTAACAACACATCTAAAAAACCTATTCAAAGACAACTCATCTGACACTTTATTAATTATCAGCTCTTCAAGTTTAAACACCAAATCTTCCCTTGTAACTTTAGCTAAAGATCGTGACGATTTTGCCTTAATCAGTTGTTATGACGACCGTGAAGAAAACATTTACACAGCGGCACGCGAGTTCTTTGTCAAAAATGGAATAACCATCGCTAACGATGCCATGCAGCTTTTGTGCAGCCGCTTATCAAACGACCGTAAAGCTTCTTTAAATGAGCTTGAAAAATTAACAACATATCTCGGCACACGCCGCAATGTTGAAATAAACGACATTAAAACCGTCATTGGCGATACTTCAAGCGCCTCGCAAGAAGATTTGTGTTATTTTATTGCCAAAGGCGAAATTGCCAAAGCCTTGGAAGCTTATCAGGAACTTTTGAATACCGGAGAAGAACCTATTTCGCTTGTTCGCAGCCTGACATACCATTTTGAAAAACTGTTAAACTGCATTGCAAACATGGAAAAAGGCCAGTCTGCCGACAGTACGGTTGCCGCATTGCGTCCCCCCGTTATGTTCTTCCGCAAAGCCGACCTTGTTCAACAATTAAAAATCTGGAAAAAACAAACTGTTTTAGACGTGCTGGATTTATTATATAAATGCGAGAGGCAATGCAAAACGACCAACTTTCCCGCTGAAGAAATTTTATCTTACACTTTAATGCAAATCGGCGGCGCTGCCAGAAGATTAAGTCGTTAAATTTTCAATAAAGAAAACACTTCAATATCTGGATTAAACTTTGGCCGACCATTTAATTCGGATAATTCAATCAAAAATGCCGCGGCAATAGTCTTTCCACCGATTCGCAGCATTAAATCACATGCTGCCGCCGCCGTTCCGCCGGTCGCCAATAAATCGTCAATTACCAAAACTTTTTTACCGGGTTCCACGGCATCTTTATGCACTTCCAAAACATCTTTACCATACTCCAAATCATATTCAATTCTCTCCACGGCGGCGGGAAGCTTTCCGGGTTTACGAACAATCACCAAACCACAACCGAGTTTGTACGCCAAAGGTGCGCCAAACAAATAACCGCGCGATTCAATAGCGACAACATAGTCAATACCGTAATCCTTAAATTTTTCATAAAACAAATCAACAACCTGCCTGAAAGCTTCACCATCTTTAAGTAGCGTGGTAATATCCTGATACATAATTCCTTTTTTGGGAAAATCCGCAACAACTCTTATCTTTTTTGCCAAATCCATATTTTATTTCCTTCCAGCTAACAACTTTATAAATAGTAAAACAGGTCTTGAAAATCTTCAAGACCCGTTTTCCAAAGCAACGAAAATTTATTTGCGCTTAATTGAAATTTTTTTCTTCTTTCCCTGCTCGTTTTGCGATTTTGGGAAAGTCACTTTCAAAACGCCGTCTTTGTAATCGGCTGTAGCGTCATCAAACTTCAAATCCCACGGCAGCGGAATTGTCCGTTTGAACGACCCGTAAGAAATTTCGGAAAAATAGCTGCCTTTATGGTTTTCTTTTTTCTCTTGTTTCTTTTCGCCGCTGATGGTTAAATATCCGTCGGAAGAAACTTCCAAATCAACGTCGTTTTCGTTCATCCCCGGAACTTCGGCGGAAACCACAACCTCGTTTTCTTTTTCTTCAACTTCCACTTTCGGGTTCATGGCTTGGCTCAAAGGCGCGTCGTCATAACTAAAATCCAACATGCCGTTGAAAAAACGATTGACCAAATCACCAAAATCATGATGATAACCATAACGCATCGGAGAGTTATGGCTGTTTTCTTTTTTTGTAATCAATGAATCAGACATTTCAACCTCCATAAATTTTTATCTTGTTCTAAAGTTAGAGTTAGGAAACCGAAATCTTTAAATCAAGAGGCGCAAACAAAAAAATTTTAAAATTTCTTGACAAATAAACTATTTTTTATAAACTACCAAAAAATTTAATTTTAGTATTAAGAAGATGAGCAAACAAATAAATTCCATATTTTTGCGCGGACGCCGTCTGAAAATGCGACGATGACTTATCGTATTAAAACCTGATAAGCATGTCGCAAGATTTGAGTTATCTCAAATCTTTTTTTTATTTTTAATTAACGGAGTAACCAAGCAATGGAAAAGAAACATTTAATCGTAAAAAAACTAACCAAAGAAAATTTAACCGACGTTATGGCTTTGCAGCAAAAAATCCTTAGCGGTCTTCACCCTGATGAGCAACACTTCATTTTGCACCGGACGCAAGCCGATTATTTAAAATCATTAACCGGCGGCAGCTCAAACATGATGGGAGTGTTTGACAATGATGTGCTTGTGGCTCAAACCGTGTTTGCCATGCCGCAAAACCATGAAAATCGGGATATGCCCGAATTTAAACCGGATATTGCCAATGAAGAACTCGTTTTATATGAAGCCATTTTGGTTGATCCGGCTTATCGGGGTTCGTCTTTAATGACCAGAATGTTAAATTACATTGAGCAGCACGCTCTTGACAACGGCCGGAAACACTCAATCATTCAAATTGCCGCCGACAATCCCGCCAGCTGGATAAGCGCTCTTCATCATGGTATGAAAATCACCAAGGTTGATTTAGACCCTTATGACAAAGCTAAAGTCTTATATCTGGAAAAACAAATCAGCCGGCAGCCGCATTCAACCAACCACCAACCATCTGAAGGAAAAATCTACAGCCTGTATTTGGGCGAAAACATTCATAAAAGAATACCGGCTTTGTTTAACAAGATGCAATATCTGGTGCAAAAAGGCTATCACGGCATCAGGCTTGATAAACAAACCCAAAGCCTTATCTGGCAGCAACAAGAAAACGCAAACCTTGCTTTGTCCAAAAATTTTATATTCAGAGAAAGCGCTTTCGGCTTATAAAATTTATCAGCCTTGCTTCCCGAGATAATACCACTCTGTCCCGATTTTTGCATCAGGATTGGGCAGCAAAATAAATCCGTCTTGCGGCGCGGTTAAGACCGCCCCATTGTCATAAACCGCCAGTTTTTCGCCGGCATGGATTGCGTCCAAATGCTTAAAATCTTTGCACAGATGACCGTCGGTTTCTTTAATAACAAAGCTTTGCATCAAAATATGCTGTTTTTTATGTGCCGACGGCATAGGCGCATCTATCATACCATACACCGCCAACGCTTTCATAACCGCCTGATAAGCAAGTTCCACCGCCGCTTCGGATTGATGATAACCACACTCAAGCGTTGTCGCCGTATTGCCGCAGGCATGGGCATACCCTTCGGTTGAAAAATCAAGAATATCGTCTTGTGCTGCATACATTTGCGGCCAACCTTCCAGAACATAATCGACCGGCAACGCGGCAATCAGCGGTTTATTATATTCATCGGCATAATCGCAAAAAGCAAACGGCACATCTTCCGGACAATGGGTGGAATGCAAATCAAGCGTCATCCGGTGAGCGGCAATCAGCGGACAAATAACATTTGCCAGTTTTTGCTCATAGGTCTGCGGATTTTCATGCAGTTTCATAACCCGGTTCAGGTTTTCTTCCGTTTCGCGGATATGCCGTTGATATGCTGCCGGGTTACATACCGGTACCAACGTCAGTTTCCCTTTTTTTAAGCAGATTTGCTGCTTATCAAGTTTTTCAATCAACCGGTTTAAGGCTTTTGTACCGGCGGTTTCATTGCCGTGAACAGCCGCTAATACCAAAAGCGACAAACCGTCTTCTTTTCCGCAATATTCAAATATTTCAATCATTTCTTTTTTCCGTTTATTTTATTGATAAACAATTTGCCCCCGCCTGTCAAAAATTTTTTATTTTTTAGCCAAAACATAGCTTTCATCCACCCGCCGGCAGATTTCCTCCAAACCGACCGATCCGTCCAAACAAAGCGTGTACCAGTGTTTTTTATTCATATGATAACCGGGAAAATATTTTTGCCCGTCGGTTAAAGTAGCAATTTCTTCCGGAAACCCGCGCAAATCCATCACTTCAATTTTATCATTTCCGTTCAGGCCGAGCTTTTGACGGGAAATTGTTAAAATCACCGCATACCATTTTTGATTGTCCTTTCGGCGCACAATGGCATTATCGGGAAATTTTTCCCACAAAAACTCAAATTCATCGCCGTATTTTTGCCGAACGTACGCCATCACCGCCAAAGTCATATCATTTTTGAAAACGCTCTCAACACAGCATTCATCGGCGATTTTTTGCAAAATCCCCGCGCATTCTTCGCGAACTTTGCCGACAAACGCGCCAACGGCACTTTCCGCCCGATATAACACATATTCATCACCGGTATCATTGTCAAACACCCGGCTTGTCACTTTCCCGCCGGCATCAATCATGATTTTAAGTAAAAACTGCCCGCTGCAGATATTTGCCGCATAAACATAAACACCGCCTTTTTCTGTCTGAAAACCAAAAGCCTCAAGCTTGTCAAAAGCAATCTTTTTATGTGCAAAAATTTCTTCAAACATCGTTTATTTTAATTCAAACCTAAAAAAGCTGTTCTGTTCGCTTCATCTGTCATAAACTTAAGCCGTTCATCTGCAATAATCAATTATTTTCTTTTCTTGCAAAATATGTGTAAACAATGAATTAAAAAAGGCCTTATATTCTAACGACTAATCGGTAAAACCATGCAAAAAATCCTGACACAAACCAAGCACATTGTTATTTTAATCCTATTGTTTACCATTGTTCCTGAACTTTTTGTGAAAGGATTTTTTGCATATATTTATCATGTCGCCGATGAAGAACTGTTAAATATGCTCAAACAAACCCATAACACTTATTATAAAATCTGTATGGATGCGGCTTATATCAGTTTGTTTTTAACATATGCCGCCTCTTATTTTATTTTAAAAAAGACTAAATTAAAATCGTGGCTTAAATTTTTATTTATTTTTCTTATATTTTTTGTGCTGTTTCACCTGCTTGTTTTCCTTATCGTAGAGATTTAGTGCCACATCTATCTTTCCTTTTTTACAAAACTTTTCTCTGACAAAAGCAATCAGCAAAGATAGCGGGATTCCGGCTGCCGAAATATAACCAAATACCAACATAATGATATTTAACGTCTCTTCACCCCATTCAAAAAACGAGGCCGTGGCAATAATCCCCGTCAGCCCGATAAACACAAAATACGGCACCCAGCCAATTGACATCAAATAATAAGACGTCCGCGGATAATCATTCATCACATAATAAATAAATTTTGGCACTTTGTTAAAACACAACAAAACCATACCAACGACAAAACCCAGAAACAAAATGGCACTGACCGTACCCTCCTGATCAAGATATGACAAAGGAGCAGCTAAAACACAGTAAATCCCTCCCCAAAGCAAGGCTTCTTTTGAACATAATTTCATTGTTTCGTACTCCTTATTTTAATCATGATGGTCAAATTTTACCGGCAACTTCGTTGTTCATAGTTCCAGGTGCCGCCACTGTCCAAACACTTGTCAATTTCAAATTTATCAGCAATTTCCGGCACCAAATTAAGCATAATATAAACAATCAAACCAATACCTAAAGTAATATAAGATATTTTGCGAATTTTCTTAAAAAATGTCCCTGCGAAAGAAACAGAGCAAACAAAAACAACAAAACCATATAAAAACAGAAGATGCTGCTTAATCCCGATTGTAAAGAAAAAATCCAACCAAACCGCACATACAAATGTAATAAAAAGTATAACCCTGCTTAACGACAACATTTATCTTTCCTTTTCTTTCTCTTTTTATAATATAATATAACAAAAGACAATATTTTAATACTGTCTTTTGTTTATAATCTTTTTCATATTCCACCTGCCGGCTGCCACATTTAAAGCTTGCTAAAATGATTTCATCTGATATACTGGCGCAAATTATAAATTATTAACTTTAATCATTGTGTTTTATGGAAAATATTTTTATTGAAAAAATCTGTTTTCGGGTACGAAAAATTAAAAAATGCCCTGAAGGCTGGGTGTTGGGTTCGGCACGCGGAAACAAAGAAACCGATGAAGACCGGGTTGTTTTTATCAGCAACAAACACTACAGAGGCAAAATGCCGCCGTTTTTTAAGTGGCCGTGGCAAAAGCTTTACCTTTATTTTGAACAAGTAGACGGCTTTATGTTGTCTGCCAAAATGAACGGTAAAGTTTTATTTAAAATCAGCCATGCCGATCTTCCGCCGGAAATTAAAGCTAAGCTGGAAAAAGGCGAAAAACTGCTGCAGGAAGCTAAAGCACATTATGAACAACTGGATAAAGACATCAAAGAAGCCTTGGAAAAATATCTTCCAAATATTCCCGTCAATCCGTTGTTTGAAGATGAAATGGCTGATTTGCACATCTGTTTTCGTGCTTATTTGAAACTTCATTGGCAAAAAGGCCAAAAGCTGCCTGATGCCAAACAAAGGCTCAGCTTGTCAATTTTGCTTTGCAAAGCCGCGCAAAGGATCTGTAAACGGCACTTTAAATTTGACACACCTCCATCTATCGGCTTGGTATTCTTACCTTTAAAAGCCTCATTGTTTTTCCGCGCCAATTACCAGGCAGACCTGAAAAAACTGGAAGAACAAAACCCGGATGCAATCAAATACCTTTTTGCCGCATACTACGAAATTGATGAAATACTTGATGCGCTCTTGCCTAAAGTAGAAGATGAAGCTCTTAAGCGTTACCTCGTTTACGTTGTTGAAAAACTTGGGTTGTTTTTCGCATCAGATTATGTTGAGTTTATGGCTGAGATGGATTATAATGTCTTTACCGGGAAACCGGCAGTATCTGATGTAAATGCTTACAAACGTTGTTGTACTGAAGTAAAAATGCCTTATTTTTCAAACTTCATCCTGCCGGATAAGTTTACAAAAGAAGATGCCAAAACTTTTTTCTGGACACACGATTTGTAATAACCTCTATAAAAAAAGCACCTTTGAAAAGGTGCTTTTTTTTATAGCTTTTAAACTTGCTTTTGCTATGATGACAGTGAAAGGAAAAAACATGACTTTAGAACTTAAAAATAACCCGACTTTAAGTGATTATCAGGATTATATACGCCAGATGAAACAGGAACGCGGTTTTAATACGACAGACAAATTTTATGAATGCTGTCTTCTGGCAGAAGAATGCGGTGAACTTATTTCTGCCATACGCAAAAATTCAAAATCCGGCTCAATCGGTTCCGGTTCGGTTGCCGGCAACATTGCCGAAGAGCTGGCCGATGTTTTCATTTATATCTGCTCTTTGGCCAATATGCACGATATTAATTTGGAACAGGCTTTCCGCGCCAAGGAAGAAAAAAACAAACAACGCACTTGGAAGCGTTTGGCATAAACCAAACCTGTAAAAAATATAAAAAAAGAGCAATACTTTATAAGTACTGCTCTGATTAAAATTCAGGTTAGCTGAAGATGGCTTCAATAGCCTCATCAAGGTCCATGCATGAACCTTGCTGATGGGCTATCTGCCATGTATACAGCTCTCTGGCATTTTCAGGCCAGTCACAGTATTCCGTCGGAGATACCATGCCGCCGAAAGCCTCTTTCAACGCCTCGGCATGTGCCTTGGTGCCGATAAAAAGATGCCAGTCCAGTGCCAACAGCTCAAAATCCCAATCGTTCCTGACGCTGTTAAAATAAACAACATCCCGCATCACACAACCGGTGAGATACTTTACAAAAAACGTCTTGCCGACATTTTTTACGAACCCGTTGGGAGAAACGTTTGCACTGAGATATTCCCTTACTTCCTGAATTTTCTTTTTTTTCGTCTTCATATTGTTTATATTTTTTTAGGTTAGTATTCAATTTAACCCAAACCATTACAGTGTCGATATCTTCAATGTAATGGTCAAAACCATAAACAAATGAAAACACACAAAACATCTATAATAATTTGGAATACAAATATAGTATATCATGAAATAGAAGAAAAAGAAAGAGGAAATGTTCACTATAAACGGCTGCAAGCCACAGAGAATAATAAAACTTTACTTCCCGTAAAAAAAACATATAATAATGCCCGGATAATTATAATTGTATCATTTAAATTTTTATGCATATGAAAAGAAAAACTTTTATGTTGATGATGCTTGTTTGCCTAGGCTTTTGCTTAACAGGCTGCCGTTGGTTTGAAAACCCTGCCAATGCCGAACGCATCGGTTCCGGATACATTCAATATGACAAAGGGCTCTATTATGTTGAGATAGATTCCGTCAGATATTCTCCGGACAGAATATATACCAACAGTTCCAGCCGCGACGGCAAAAACACGATGGACCCCGTTAACGGCATGGAAGTAACCTGCTTTCGCATTCATGGAAAATCCTATGTTGAGTTCATTGCCGGCAATCAAACTGAAGAATATCTGGAAGATTATTTTACAACCAATTCAACAGCAATTGTTGTCCTTTGTGTTATATTAGTATTATGCGTCATCTATGGTGTTTTTTATCAGGATTTAAAAAAACATTTGTAATTCATCGGATTTTTAAAAGGAAGCTAAAAAAACAGCTTCCTTTTTTATAAAATTCCCAAACCGGTCTAACCCAGCGTAAAAGATTTTTTATGGATTTTAAGAAAAAAATATTGTATCTAAAATTAAAAGAATGAATTGTTCCTAACACTATCTCAAAATCAAAAACAGGAAAACCATCAATGTTAAAAGCCGTTTTGATTCTTCCATTCAATGTATTGGTCATTATTCCGTTGTTTATTTTATATTTTGGCGGATTTGAGCTTATGCCGGCAAAAAAACTTTACCTATGGTTTTTAGCATTTCTGCTGCTTGTCGGCGGATTGACGTTAATGATTTGGACAATACACCTTTTTGCTCACACCGGCAGCGGCTCGTTAGCGCCATGGAATCCGATAAAAAAACTGATTATCTCGGGTCCTTACGCATACGTCCGAAACCCGATGATTTCGGGCGTATTCTTGTTTTTGGGCGGCGAATGCTTATTATTTCAGAGCTTGCCATTGTTTTGTTATTTATTGATTTTTATCATCATCAACCTGATTTATATTCCGTTGATGGAAGAAAAAGGCTTGCAAAAAAGATACGGACGCCGGTATTTAGAATATAAAAAACGCACCCCGCGCTTTTTACCCAAGTTAATCCCTTCCCTAAAAAAGAAAAAAACAAAAACGGTAATATTTTATAAAACCGAACGGTTTTAAAAATAATTCTTGCATTGCGAGAAGAAGTATATTAAAAGAAAAGCAACTTTACAGCTTGGTCCCATCGTCTAGTGGCCTAGGACGCGGCCCTCTCAAGGCTGCAACACGGGTTCAAATCCCGTTGGGATCACCATTAAAAAAAGCACCTGACGGTGCTTTTTTTAATGGTGATACGTGGCGGAGTTATTATTGCGAGCCAAATTGATTTGAGCGAAGTAATAATTACGAAGCAAGTGCCCGACGCGCAGTTGGCGCGCTCTGCAAGAGCAAGCCTTACTGAGCAAGACACCATTTCAAGCGGCAGGTACAAAACCCGCCGTTTTTCTTTTATAAATAAAGTGGTTAAACCATCCTCGTCTGACACTTTTTCTGTAATTCAAATAAATTTGACATAAAATGAAAAAAGTGATACAATGCTTACTGTAAGTATAAGAATATGTTTATTATTAGGAAGTTTCATAAGTTTGATTTTCGAGGGTTTTCTTCGGATAAATTATGACATTTTTTGGTATAAGATATTCTTATGCAAAAGTTTTGTTTAATTTTGAAACAACATAGCCTCATATAGCATGTTGTTTCACGAAGGAGTAGGAAAGGACCGAACCTCGTTAAAAAAATCAAAAAATATGAAAAATTCAAAAAATATGCAACAGGGTTTAAACATCTGCTTAGCAGTAGTGGGAATAGGTTTTGTTATCGCATTTGCCCTCTGTGGCTATGCGCTGGCAACCGGGGACGAAACGATAAAGTTTGTTTTCCCGCGAGCTTGTTCCCTGATGGCCGTAGTGGCTATCACTTTGGGGTACGCCAAGTGCGTCCTCTACGGTGAATGCCCCGTCTTCACTTTAGGCGCGGCTCTGATCCTGCTGGGAATAACCCTTATATGGTTATATAACGATTTTTCGTTCATAGCCTTCGGGGTTTTAGGCGGGATCGCGATCTTGGCGGGCGCACTCGTGTGTATCGCCAACCTAGTGCAGGTGATACGCCGGCATGTTGCATAATTAAAGACAACGGAATGCAGGGTTTCCTCGCATTCCGTTGTCTTTTTTTGCTTTCAATCTGGCTGCGAATGCAAAATATCTCACCAAAAATTTTATTCTTTCCAATCAACCAAATGGTTCAAAAAGGCATCAATAAAATCGCCGCGGCGGTTTTGATAATCCAGATAATACGCATGTTCCCACACATCTATCGTGATTAAAGCCTCCAGCCCGTGCGCCAACGGATTATCGGCGTTTGCGGTTTTCATAATTTCCAAACCGCCGTCCGCACGACGAACCAACCATGCCCAACCGCTGCCGAATTGCGCCAACGCAGCTACCTTAAATTCCTTGCAAAAATCTTCATAACTGCCAAAAGTTTTAATAATATCTTCCAACAAGCGTCCTTGCGGTCTGCTGCCGCCGTTCGGACGCATACAATTCCAAAAGAAAGTATGATTCCATACCTGCGCCGCATTATTAAAAATCGCCGTATATTCAGGCTTTCCGGCTGTCTTTTGCACAATCTCTTCTAAAAACATACTTTCAAATTCCGTTCCGGCAATCAGTTTGTTAAGATTGTCAACATATGTTTGATGATGTTTTAAATAATGAAATTCCATCGTGTTTTTTGAAATATATGGTACTAAAGCATCCAATTCATAGTTTAAAGTCGGCAATTTAAACATTTTTTTCTCCTCAAAAAGTTAATTTTACTCTTAATATACACAAAATCAGGTGCTTTTCAACAAGGATTACCGCCATTTTCAAAATTTCTTGTTAATAATTATTAACAGGGCTTTAAAAAGATTCACAAATAAAAAATATCGCGTTATAGTAAAAGCACCATCAAAATTTACGGAAGGGCAAAAAGATGAGAGTATTGTTAGTAGAAGACGATTATGCCGTTTCACAAAGCATTGAAACAATGCTGAAAAAAGAAGGCATGATTGTTGATGCGACCGATTTGGGCGAAGATGGCTTAGAAATCGGCAAACTATACGATTATGATATCATTATTCTGGATCTAATGCTTCCGGACATGAACGGTTATGAAGTATTAAAAAGCCTGCGCAATGCCAAGGTTAACACCCCGGTTTTGATTTTATCCGGCTTATCTGAACCTGACAAAAAAGTTAAAGGTTTGGGTTATGGCGCGGATGATTACTTGACCAAACCTTTTGATAAATCAGAGCTTCTGGCACGCATACAGGCAATTGTCCGCCGCTCCAAAGGGCATTCTAACTCTATTATCAAAACCGGAGAAGTTGAAATCAATTTGGATACGCAAACCGTAACTGTCGGCGGCAAAGCCTTGCATTTAACCGGTAAAGAGTATGGCATTATGGAACTGTTGTCCCTGCGCAAAGGCTCAACGCTCAACAAAGACCAATTCTTAAACCACCTTTACGGCGGCATTGATGAACCGGAGTTAAAAATTATTGATGTGTTTATTTGCAAATTACGCAAAAAATTGGAGAAAGCCTCCGGCGGTAAAAATTATATTGAAACTGTTTGGGGACGTGGCTATGTTTTGCGTGACCCGGACGAAGTTAAATAAAAAACCAAGACCGCAATTCAACCCCGCTTTTTTGACAAAGCGGGGTTTGGTTTTACCTTAAAAAACCATACATTTCGCAAGCATTTTTAAATCTACAATATTTAAATTTTGATTCCATGGCATATATATTAAAAAACTTTGGAGATTAACCATGGAAAAACGAATTTGTCTTTTAGCCGGCTATAACTCTAACAACATCATTGAAGACTATGTTATATATTTAGCACAAGGTTTATCTAAAATCAGCGATGTTTATTATTTTGCTGATGGCAAAATTTCACAAAGCGAATTAAACAAAATCCGTCCCTACACAAAATATGCCGAAACCGCCCCGCATCAAGGCTATGATTTTGGCTCTTGGCAGTATTTAATTCATTATATAGGTTGGAGCAAGCTAACCGAATATGACGAAATGATTATCTGTAATGACAGCATTTATGGACCCATGGCAAATTTACAGGATATTTTTGATTATATGGAACTCCGCGGATACGATTTTTGGGGCTTAACCGAAAATTACAACAGCAATTATTATCTAGACAGCTATTTCATGGTTTTTAACAACAACATTTTAAGAAACATCAAATTCCAAGAATTTTGGCAAAACATCACGCCGGGCTTCAGCCGCAAAACATACGAAACCGTTTTAACGCCATTTTTAACCGAGCTTGGTTTTGTCGGCAACAGCTATATTAAAAACTATAAAAAAGAAGATATTTTAGCATATCCCGTACACTTATTAAAATCCAAAAACATGCCTTTCATAAGGATAAAAACCCTACAAGAACCAGATTTTTACTTAAAAGAACCATTTTTCCATATTGACAGCCGTATTCGCAAAAAGAGCGGCTATAATACGGAGTTAATAAAAAAACATTTATCTTCCTCGAATAATTTTTCGGGATTTGGCATAAAACATTATTTAAAAAACACGATGGATAGTTTGAAATCTAAATTTGATAATTTTTTGCCTTGAATATAAAATTAAGTATATTTTTTATTTAAGGAGGAAAAAATGTCATCTGAAGAAAATTTTTCTAAAACGCCAATTCGTCTGCCCAATCCTCAAATTTCGGACACTTTGTTACAAATCATAAACAACCGAGTCTCAACCAAAGAATACTGCGGCGGAAAGCTTGAAGAACAAGAAATCAGTAATATTTTATGGGCAGCCTTTGGCAAAAATAAAAAAGGCACACGCACCATTCCAACCGCCTTAAATGAAAAAAATCTCAAAATTTTCATGCTAAATGAAAAAGGCATTTGGCTTTACGACGGCGAAGAACACACTTTACTAAAAATTTCAGATGAAAACGCTCTTCCTTACCTTGCCGAACAAGATTATGTATTGCAAGGTTCTCTCAATCTGATTTATACAGGCAGCAATCGGGAATATTCTCCTTTACATGCCGGCGCCGCTTATCAAAACGTATATCTTTATGCCACGGAAAAAGGCTTAGGTACAGTTGCACGAGCTTATATCGACAAACAAAAGCTCCACCGCATTTTAGGTTTAAGAAACGACGAATTTGTAATTATTCACCAATTAATCGGCTACCCTGATAAAAAAGATTAAAAAAACACTTGCGAAATAAAAAAAAAGAATATAGAAAAGTGGACATGGATAGATGGCCGAGTGGTCGAAGGCGCACGATTGGAAATCGTGTGTACCCCCAAAGGGTACCGTGAGTTCGAATCTCACTCTATCCGCCATTTTAAGGAAAGCCCCTGTGAAAGCGGGGGTTTTGCTTAAAATGATGAGGGAGAGTAGAGTTCGAACTCACGGAATGAGTGAGTTCGACTACCAGCGAAAGGCGGACTTTAGGACGCCGGTCGGCTTTAAGCAAAGCCGATGAGCGCCGTGAACGGAGCGTTAGCGACTGAGGTTAGGCGTCTGTTACATTTTCCTTTCCTCACCACGTCACCGCCGCGCGATAACGTGGTGGTTGAGGCGGCTGCCGCACGTATGAGAAGAGATGCCTAAACTGCCGAGCAACGCTCGGCAATGGCATGAGATAAAGTGCTGGTTGTAAGTTATCCCCACCAGACTCTTTAAAATTGCAAAAAAAAAAACGGTTTAGAATACCGCGTAAATACATTTATTTTGCAATTTTAGGAGTTTTTTATGAATTTGTTCAA
>CALXZJ010000023.1 GCA_944393235.1 uncultured Alphaproteobacteria bacterium
ACTTTTCTCCTCGTGTACCTAATGTTGTACACGTCGTCGAAAAGTTACGGCGTATCTGCAGCACTCTGCGCAAGAATGAAAAAATACTTTGTATCATAAAAAACTCCTAAGAAAAGCCAAAAATTGTCATTTAAACTTTATTTTAAACCGTTTTTTTTTTTTGCAATTTTAAAGAGTCTGGTGGGGATAACTTACTACTTATTATTTACTGTCATGCCTCCGAGGTGTTGAAAACACCGAGGATAAGGCATCTCTTCCCATGCGTGCAACAGACGCCTTAACCGCCGCACTATCGCGCGGCGGTGGCGTGACGGGGAAGTGATGTGCGACAGACGCCTAACCTTGAGTGCTAACGCTCCTTCAGGGCGTGACGGGGAAGGAAATCGTGTGGTGGTGGTATGATGGGGAAGGAAATCATGCGTCGGTGGTATGATGGGGAAGGAAATTTTGTGGTGGTGGTGTTGTTCGTAAAAAATAGGGTAAAAGGGAATAGAAAAAAATGTCATTATGGCGCGGTAATAAAAATATTGTTGATGATATGAAGTTTTTAAGAAAAAATGATTGCACTTTTTATGATAAAGTAATAAAAAGTTATCAATTATTAACATGTTAATACAATGCGGAGAAATTTTCTATGTTTGCAAAATTAATGGGTTTTCTTTCAGCCGATATGGCAATTGATTTAGGAACAGCCAATACATTGGTATATGTTCGCGGGCGCGGTATCGTTTTAAATGAACCGTCGGTTGTCGCTATTGAAGAATATCGCGGCAAAAAACAAGTTTTGGCGGTTGGCAATGAGGCTAAACAAATGCTTGGTCGTACCCCGGGGAATATTCATGCCATACGTCCGCTTAAAGATGGCGTGATTGCTGATTTTGAAATTGCTGAAGAGATGATTAAATACTTTATCCGCAAGGTGCATAATCGTCGTACGTTTGCAACACCGATGATTATTGTTTGCGTTCCTTCTGGCTCGACGGCAGTTGAACGCCGCGCTATTCAGGAATCGGCAGAGGCTGCCGGTGCGCGCAAGGTGTGGTTGATTGAAGAACCAATGGCTGCCGCAATTGGTGCCGGTTTGCCGGTGACCGAGCCGACAGGCTCTATGGTGGTGGATATCGGCGGCGGTACAACTGAGGTTGCTGTGTTGTCGTTGGGCGGCATTGTTTATGCACGTTCGGTGCGTGTCGGCGGTGATAAGATGGATAGCGCCATTATCTCTTATATTCGCCGCAACATGAATCTTTTGGTTGGTGAGAGCAGTGCAGAGCGCATCAAAAAAGAAATTGGCTGCGCTTGTCCGCCGGCAAAAGGTGATGGGCGCTCTATGGAAATTAAAGGTCGTGATTTGATGAACGGTGTCCCCAAGGAAATCGAGGTTAACGAGCGACAAATCGCCGAGGCTTTGTCGGAGCCTGTTTCTTCCATTGTGGAAGCAGTGAAGGTTGCTTTGGAAAATACGGCGCCGGAGTTGGCGGCTGATATTGTTGATAAAGGTATTGTTTTAACCGGCGGCGGTGCGCTTTTAACTTCTCTGGATCAAGTTTTGCGCAATGCAACCGGTTTGCCGATATCCGTTGCTGAAGAACCTTTGGCTTGTGTGGCAAAAGGTACGGGCAATGCTTTGGATAATATTGATAAACTAAAGAGTGTGCTCTCAACGATGTATTAATTTGCCAGACGTTTGTTAAGGAGATATTTTCGATATGAAACGTCGCCGCGTGTTGTTTGTTCGGCTTAGCCAGCTCAGACTGTTCGCCCGAAAATTTTTAATCGCGGTTTTGTTTGTGTCCGCTTTGGCTTTGATGGTGCTGAGCAAAGCGGATACTTTTGTTTTGGAAAAAACATCAAATGTTGTGTTGCAGGTTTTTAATCCTATTATCAGAGTTGTTCAAATGCCGGCTCAGTTTGTATACGGCGTTTATGAAAGAATTAAAGACATTAGTTATGTTTATGCTGAAAATAAAAAGCTGCGGAAAGAAAACATAGATATGCTGCTGCTGAAAAATCAGCTGCGTACTTTAAAAACCGAGAATCGGCTTTTGGCACGACTTCTAAACTATATGCCGCCACCGGAAGCCACGTTTGTTACGGCTAAAATTGTTGCTGAGGAGGGTGATGGTTTTTCTCATTCTTTGATTGCTTATATTGGTGATACAGATAAAGTTAAGGAAGGGCAGGTGGTTTTAGGCGCGGAAAGTGTGGTCGGAAGAGTGGAAACCGTCGCAGGAAGATATGTGCGCGTGTTGTTGTTTACGGATATTAATTCAAAAATTCCGGTTCTTGTGGAAAGAAGTCGGGAAAGGGGAATTTTGTCCGGTGATAACACAACGGTGCCGAAGTTGCAATTTACGGCTCTAAATGCTGATATCAGACCGGGAGATATGCTGGTGACCTCTGGTGTGGCAGGGGTTTTTCCTGCCGGTTTGCCGGTTGGTATTATCAGCCGTATCGGGGAAGATGAAATTGATGTTGAAACAATTACAGATATTCCGCAACTCGAGTATGTCCGGATTGTTGATTACGGTATTTATGAAGATGTGGTTAAGTTAATATCAGAAAACGAGGGGTAATATGAGAGAGACTTTTTCAGAAATTTTGGAAAATGGTTTGAAAAGTTTTTTACCCTTATTGTGTTCGTTTTTTTTGTTGTTGGTTATTTATGTGCCGGTGCATTTGCCTTTATCTCGTTTTTTAAGACCAGATGTGGGTATGATATGCGTTTATTTTTGGGCTTTGTACCGACAGGATTTGTTTGGTTCAATCTCAGCCTTTTTGTTGGGCTTTGTTGCTGATAGTTTGAGTGCTGTGCCAATGGGGTTGAATGTTTTTGCTTTTATGTTTGTATTTGCTGCCGGAAGTACTGCCAGCAGTTATATTAATATGAAACCTTTTGCGGTTAGTTGGTTAGGGTTTGCTGTTATATCTTTTTTGGCTTTTGTTATTAAATGGCTTTTGATTTCGGTGTTTTACAGTCGCTTTTTGGTGTTTGGCAGTATTTTTGTCGGCTATTTGGCAACGGTTTGTTTTTATCCTTTGATTGCAAGGTTAAACATTTTTATTCAAAATCGTTATCTTGCCAGTGAGGACGTTGTGTATGAACAGGGATAATGATAAAGGCAAAGTTTTGTTACAAAGAACAGCGCTGGTGGCCACCGGCTTTTTTCTGCTTTTAATCATGCTTATTGTAAGGTTGTATTATTTGCAGGTTTATCAGGGTGATAAGTATACAATGCTTGCCGATGAAAACCGTATATCTACTCGTGTTTTGGTTCCGCCACGCGGTTCTGTTTATGACCGTAACGGGGTAGTATTAGCAACAAACGAACAAAATTTTCAAGCGCTGGTTATTGCGGAGCAAACTCCGGATTGGAAAGAAACGTTAAAGCATTTTGCTGAAATTGTACCTTTGGATACTGACGAAAAAGAAAAAATTGCAAAATCAATCCAGAATAATAAAAAATTTGTGCCGGTTAAATTGAAAGATAATCTGACCTGGGAAGAGGTTTCGGCTTTGTTATTGAATGCGCCTTATTTGCCGGGAGTGTTTATTAGTGAAGGCTTGAACAGAACTTATCCGTTAGGCATATATACGGCACATTTTTTGGGTTATGTCGGTGCTGTGTCGGATACGGATGTTAAAGACGATCCTTTGTTAATGGTTCCCGGGTTTAAAATCGGAAAATCCGGGTTGGAAAAAACCTTTGAAAAAGAGCTGCGTGGGCAGGGCGGGGATGTTAAACTTGAGGTTAATGCTTATGGTCGCGTTATGAAAGAAATAGAACGTGATAAAGGTATTAATGGTCAAGATTTATACTTAACCATAGACAGCCGTCTGCAAAAATTTGCTCAAGATGCTTTTGGCGACCATAGCGGCGCGGCCGTTGTGTTAGATGTTCATAGCGGTGAAATTTTAGCTTTTGTATCGGTGCCTTCTTTTGATCCTAATTTGTTTACAACGGGCATCTCACACAAAGATTGGAACGCTCTTTTAAATAATGAACGTCATCCGTTGACCAATAAAGCAATTTCGGGACAGTATTCTCCCGGTTCGACTTTTAAAATTGTTGTAGCGTTGGCGGCTTTGGAGGCTGGCGTTATTGATAAAAATACCACTTTTAACTGTAATGGTTCAATGTCTTTGGGCAACCATGTGTTTCACTGTTGGCGGCATTGGGGACATGGAAAACAAAATGTAATTGAAGCCTTAAAAAACTCTTGTGATATATTTTTTTATGAAGTGGCATTGGAGCTGGGAATTGAAAAAATCGCAGCAATGGCAAGACAGCTCGGGCTGGGACATGAAACAGGCGTGTCACTTGATAATGAACGTGCCGGTTTAATTCCGGATTCTGAATGGAAAATGAAAAGGTATGGCGAGAAATGGCAACAAGGTGAAAGCGTTATTGCCGGCATTGGGCAAGGGTATGTTTTGGCGACGCCTTTGCAGTTGGCCGTTATGATTTCACGTGTTGTTAACGGAGGGTATGATATTAAGCCAACTTTTATGAAATTAAACTTAAAAGAAAAAGGAAAAATTAAAAAGCTGCCCATCTCGAGAGAAAATATTGATATTGTTAAAAAAGGCATGTTTGAGGTTGTTAATGCCGAGCATGGTACGGCTTCGGCTGCCAAGTTTGATATGAATGGTATTAAAATGGGCGGAAAAACAGGCACAACACAGGTGCGGCGGATATCAATGGAAGAACGTAAATCCGGTATTGTTAAGGATGAAGATTTACCATGGCGGCTGCGCAATCATGCTTTGTTTGTCGGTTATGCGCCGCAGAATAATCCGCAATATGCCGTGGCTGTGGTTGTTGAACATGGTTCTTCAGGTTCGGGGGTTGCGGCGCCGATTGCTTCTAAAATTTTACAAGAAACTTTGCGCTTGGATATAAAATGACGGGAAAATAAAATGTATAAGTATTATGAAGCTGGATTTAAAAGTCGGGATTTATCGCTGAAAGAGAAATTGTTTAATATTAATTTCGGCTATGTTTTTTGTATTGTTTTGTTGGCAATTATTGGCGTTGTTGCCTTATATTCAGCAGCTAACGGCAGTTGGTCGCCGTGGGCATACCGGCAGATGGTTCGTTTTTGTGTGGCTTTGGGACTGATGCTTGTTATGGCTTTGATTGATATAAGGATATATTTAAAATATTCTTACGTGGCTTATTTTTTAGTTTTGATATTGCTTATCGCTGTTGAATTGGGCGGACATGTCGGCATGGGCGCTCAGCGTTGGATTGATTTGAAGTTTTTTAAATTGCAGCCGTCAGAATTAATGAAAATGGCTATGGTTTTGGCGTTGGCTAAATATTTTCATAGTTGTACATTAAACAAAATCGAAAGTGTGCGTGGTATAATTGCGCCGGCTTTGATGGCTTTGTTTCCGGCTGCTTTGATTATTATTCAGCCAGACTTGGGAACAGCTTTGATGTTGTTGTTTACCACCATGGTTATCTTTTTTGTGGTGGGCGTGCAGTGGTGGAAATTTGCTTTACTTGGCGGTGCCGGATTAATTTTTGCGCCGATTGCCTGGCATTTTTTGCATGATTATCAGAAAAACCGCGTGTTGACATTTCTTGATCCGGAAAGAGACCCTTTAGGCAGTGGCTATCATATTATTCAGTCTAAAATTGCTTTGGGTTCCGGGGGTGTTTTTGGTAAAGGTTTTTTGCACGGAACGCAAAGTCATTTAAACTTTTTGCCAGAGAAGCATACTGACTTTATTTTTACGATGTTGTCGGAAGAATTTGGCATGATCGGCAGTACGGTCGTTATTTTAATTAATATGATTATTATTGCTTATGGTTATATTTTTGCTTTTCGTACATCAAGCTATTTTGGAAAGTTGGTTATTATTGGTTTAAATACCAATTATTTTATGTATGTTTTTATTAATATTGCAATGGTTCTGGGACTTCTGCCGGTGGTGGGCATTCCTTTGCCGCTGATTTCATACGGTGGAACGGTGATGCTCTCGGTTATGGCAAGTTTTGGGGTGATTTTGTGTATGGATGTTAACCGTCATTTGAATTTGGGTCGAAGTTCTTTTGATGATGATTAAATTTATATAATCTATCGGTTAAATTGAAATCTCGCGTTGACGTGTTATTTTTTGTTATGTAATGCGGGAGGGTGATATGAAACAGATAGCTTTTGGACTTATTGTTACTTTGTTGCTTTTGGCTTGTGCAACATCGCAGAAGTATGATCAAGAACTTAAAAGTATGGTCGGTAAAAACGAAACAGCCCTTTTCGCGGCTTGGGGTAAGCCCAGTGCGGAAAAGTATGTCGGCGATAATAAAAAAATTGTGACTTATACCAAAATTAACGCATGGTTCTATCCTTTAGAATATTATTTTTATAATGATGGCTGGGGCGAAGAAAATATCGTTTATGACCCTTTTGCCGATGAATATGGTTTAGAAGCCTATGGCGAACTGATAGATACAGAAGTTACACAATATTGCCAGACATCATTTTGGATTGAAAACGGCGTTATTACCGCATGGAAATGGCGCGGGAATAATTGTGTTGCTCAGTAGTGCTGCCAAGCTGTCTTGCTTTGGTTTATTTGCCGCCTGAAGATTTTTCAAATTTTGTTTTTAGTGCGGCAAGAAAAGCATCTTTGGCTTGTGTATCTATTTTTCCGTCTTTGTCAGAGAAGCGTTCGTTTATTTTTTTCTCTGCAATTTGCTTTTCACGATCGCCGCCTACTCTTTTTTGGAGTTCTGGCGTCATGTCGGCAACTCTGATACCTAAACGCATAGCCAGAATTTTTTCGCGGTCTTCTTCTTTTTGTTGATGTGCGATTTTTTGCTCCGGCGTCATGTTTTCACGAATTATATCAGATTGTTCTTGACGGATTGCATAACGTTCATTAATGCTTTCTTCATTACGTTCCTTGGCTTCATTATCTTTTAATTTGCTTCTTACCGTAGCCAATTTTTGGTCAATTTCTTTTTGTTGGTTCTTTTCTTGTTCGTTTTTGGCGTAATCGCTCAATGTTTTTTGAACATCTTGAGGCAACTGTTTGAAATATTCGGCATTTACATCAATTTTTGGCGGATTGACCATTGCCAACTCGGTTCCATCGGCATATTTTTCTTTATTCATCAAGCAAGCCGCCAAAAGCATAGCCTTTTGTTTGTCATCAAGACTGTTGCCAAAGGTGATGCTTAAGCCGTTTTTAACGGCATCTTTGACCAGACCGCTATACATTTCCAAGTGAGCTTCTTTGCTGATTTGTACTTTATCAGGTGCGGTATATTTTATTTCGCCCTTTTTATCGTCTTTGCTTAAGGCGCAGCAGAAAGTTTTGCTTTCTGTGTCTTTAGCCGGGTCGTTTTCAAAATTGTTTTCAACAGATTGAGCATAAGCTTTCCAGAATTTGCGTTTTTCTTCAATCCACTCTAATTCCGGAGAAGGTGTTTTTTCATCAGCGCCCACTTCAAGGGTTTGGCGACCGTCTTTGCTTGTTTGTGTTTCTTGCTGTTTTCCGTCTTCTTTGGCGCCGAGAGCGTTGGAGGGGGTTTTTGTGTTTTCAGGTGATGTTTTTTCTTCTTTGTTGTTTCCTGAGACTGAAGTTTCGTTTTTTGCCTTTTCTTCGGCAATTTTTTTACGAATAGCCGTTAAAGTCTCTTCGGTCGTTTCCTTGGGAAAATCTTCAACAGCTAAACCGGCTGCTTCCCACTCTTTTTTGGCTTCAATAAATTGCTCATCTAATGTTTTCTTTTCTTCAGTCATCTTTGAAACTCCCTTGTTT
Organism: uncultured Alphaproteobacteria bacterium; assembly: GCA_944393235.1. Taxonomy (GTDB): domain Bacteria; phylum Pseudomonadota; class Alphaproteobacteria; order RF32; family CAG-239; genus CAAFZY01. The sequence continues at coordinate 7,778 of CALXZJ010000023.1, forward strand.
CTTTATTGTTGCAAATGCTTTTGTTTGCAACGGCAAAATGTTTATTTTATGAAGTTATCATAGCATTGTTTTTCTTTTTTGTCTAGTATTTTATTAAAAAAGACAACACCTGCTTTTTATAACAGGTGTCGTCGGTAAGTGCAATTGATATTGGAGCCGTTTAAGCCACTTTGGCGTCAAAAACGATATTTTTGCCTTCAATATTGTCGGCTGTGCCGCCGGGGCAAGTGTTGTCAACCTTGACTGCCAGCACTTGTTCGGCGATATAATCTTTGTTTTCGTTTAACGCCAATGCCAGTTCGGCATCGTCGGTTTTCCAACAAAGTTCAATCCGGTCGGAAATATTAAAGTTTTTGTCTTTGCGCAAGGTTTGCACCATGCGGACAAAATCGCGCGCCATGCCTTCGCGTTTTAAGCTGTCGGTCACGTTGGTGTCCAAGGTAACCACGGCTTTATTGTCGGCAAAAGCGCGTCCGGCAACGCCTTCTTTCATGTCCAGGCGCACTTCAAACAAATCAGGCGTTAAGGTTTTGCCGGCGATATTTAAGGTTCCATCGGCGTTTAAGCTCCAGATGCCTTGTTTGTAGGCGGCCATCACCGCGCCCATGTCTTTGCCCAAAGTCTTGCCCAAAAGCGGCGTGTAAAGGTAAAGCTTTTTATCGGCGTAAGCGGCGAGGTTGTTGTCAAATTTGATTTCTTTGACATTGAGCTCGTCTTTGACAATATCCTGATATTCTTTCGTCAGTTCGGTGCCGACCAGCGTTAAGCTTGCCAAAGGCAGACGGTTGCGCAGGTTTTTTTCTTCGCGGATGAATTTTCCGGCCGAACACAAATCCTGCAAGAAATCCATTTCCATCATCAGTTTATCATCGGCTTTGATGTCGGAAAGCTCCGGATAATCAGTTAGATGGACGGATTCTTCGCCGGTTAAGGTCTTAAACACATATTCGCTGACAAAAGGCATCAGCGGTGCCAAGATTTTGCTTAAGTTGAGCAAAACGGTGTAAAGCGTATCAAAAGCCTGTGTGTTTCCTTCCCAGAAACGGTCGCGGCTGCGGCGGATATACCAGTTGTTCAGCACTTCCATAAATGCCGCCGTTTCATCGGTTGCCAAAGACACATTGTAAGTTTCCAGTCCGTGTTTGACCACGTCGCGCAAATGTTTGAGTTTGGAAAGAATATAATTGTCCATGGCATCGTCAGAAGTTGAAATCTCCTTGGCTTTATATTCTTCGGCGTTGGCGTAAAGCGTGAAGAAATAAAAAGCATTCCACAGCGGAATAAGTGCCGGCCGCAAAGCTTTGGCGATTTCTTTGCCCTCTTGGTCAACTGCCAGATTACCGCCTTTCAACACCGGTGAAGACACCAAAAACCAACGCAAAGCCTCCGAGCCGATATTTTCCAAGACCTCATTCGGGTCCGGATAATTTTTTAAGCGTTTGGAAAGTTTTTGCCCGCCTTCGGCCATCAGAAGCCCGGTGCAGATGCAGTTTTTAAACGCCGGTTTGTTGTGCAGCGCGGTTGATAAAACCGTTAAGGTATAAAACCAACCGCGGGTTTGGTCCATGGCTTCCACAATAAAATCCGCCGGAAAATGATTTTCAAACCATTCTTTGTTTTCAAACGGATAATGCACTTGTGCGTACGGCATGGAACCGGATTCAAACCAGCAGTCAAACACATCGCCGACGCGGCGCATCATTGTCTGACCGGACGGGTCGTCCGGATTGGGGTACACCACTTCGTCAATATAAGGTTTGTGCAGGTTGGTCACTTCAAAACCGGTTTTTTCTTTGATTTCTTTTAACGAGCCGAACACGTCCACCCGCGGAAACTTCGGATTGTCTGATTTCCAAACCGGAATCGGTGTGCCCCAGAAGCGATTGCGGGAGATTGACCAGTCGCGCGCGCCTTCCAGCCATTTGCCGAATCGGCCGTCTTTAATGTGTTCCGGCACCCAGTTGATTTGCTGATTGTTTTGCACCATCTTGTCGCGGAAATCAGTAACCTTGACAAACCAAGAAGACATAGCCTTGTAAATCAATGGTGTGTCGGTACGCCAGCAAAACGGGTAGGAGTGGGTGTATTGTTCCTTTTTGACCAATAAGCCGCGTTCTTTAAGCCAAGCCATAATCGGTTCGTTGGTTTCAAAAACCTGCTTTCCGGCATAATCCGGTACTTCGGCGGTAAATTTGCCGGCTTCGTCCACCGGACAAACCACCGGAAAGTTTTCGTCATAAGCGCGGCAGGCGTCAAAGTCGTCCTGACCGAAACCGGGGGCGATATGCACGATACCGGTACCGTCTTCGGTGGAAACAAATTCGCCGCTCAAGACCTTAAACGCGCCTTTTTCTTTTAAGTTTTTGAAATACGGGAACATCGGCTCATAGCCTAAGCCGACCAGTTCGGAGCCTTTTAAGCTGCCGACTTTGCTTGCATGTTCAAGTTGCTTTTTATAGCGGCCGAGCAGGGCTTCCGCCAAAATGTATTTTTGACCGTTTTCTTCCATTACGGCATAATCAATATCGTTACCGACAGCCAACATCAGGTTCGAAGGCAGCGTCCACGGCGTGGTGGTCCATACCAAAATGTTCATACCGTTTTCAAGTTTGAACATGACGGTGATGGCATTGTCGGTTTTGTCTTGATAGCCTTGGTTGACCTCAAAGTTGGAAAGGGGCGTTTCGGCAGCCCAGGAATACGGCAAAACGCGATAATCTTCATACACCAGCCCTTTGTCATAGAGCTGTTTGAAGTTGTTAATTACGCTTTCCATAAACGGCAGATCCATGGTTTTGTAGTCATGGTCAAAATCAACCCAGCGGCCGATGCGTTTGAACATTTCTACCCAAATACCGGAATATTTCAAGACATCCGACCGACAAAAGTCGTTAAATTTTTCCACCCCGTATTGCTCAATTTGTTTGCGTCCGGAAACGCCCAATTGTTTTTCGGCGGACATCTCGGCGGGCAGACCGTGACAGTCCCAACCCAGACGGCGTTCCACTTTTTTGCCGTTCATGGTTTGGAAACGGGCGACCACGTCTTTGACATAAGAAACCATGATATGCCCGTAGTGCGGTGTGCCGTTGGCAAACGGTGGGCCGTCGTAAAACACGAATTCGGCAGCGCCGTCGCGGTTGTGGACGGATTTTTCAAAAGTCTTGTCTTCTTCCCAGAATTTTAAAATTTCTTTTTCAAGCTCGACAAAGTCAGGCTTTGCCTTTACTTCAGCGTAATGTTTCATTGTTTTGTACCTGTTTTTGGTTAATGTCTTAAATTGTAAAAAATTATGATTTAAATAAAAAGATGCCATCCCCCTAGGGGATAATAATGTTGATGATGTGTATATAGATATTAAGCATCTTTTTCTCTTTGAAAACTCTAAAAACAACAGTGCATAAACTACAACAACTTTTAACGCGCGTCAATAAAAAATTTGGGCTTAATCTCTTTATATGATGTGGTGGTTTGGGTGTCTTTTGGGATATCCCTAAACTCGGATACTAACGTATCCTCGTGGGGTGACGAGGATTGGGGCATGGCGTATCCTCGTGGGGTAACAAGGTTGGATTGTTGGCGGCTCGTGGTATAACGATAGATTGTAAGTTATCCCCACCAGACTCTTTAAAATTGCAAAAAAAAAAAACGGTTTAAAGTAAAGTTTAAATCATGATTTTTTATATTTTTGGGAGAAAATTATGCGCGAAAATGGTCGTTCCATGGTTGAAATGCTGGGCGTTTTAGCAATTATCGGCGTGCTTTCGGTCGGGGCGATTGCCGGTTATTCCAAGGCGATGATGAAATATAAACTCAATAAACAGGCGGAGCAAATTTCCCAACTTTTGAATCTTATGTATGTTTATAATAGCCAATGGCGGTTTACAACGTATACCAATATAACGCCTTATCTCATAAAACTTCATGAAATTCCGGATGGTATGAGACAAGACGGTACGTATTTATATGACAGTTTTGATAATAAAATTGTTGTTTCAAACAACAACGCGCCAAGTTATAATTTTACACATGTTATTATTAATATTAACCAAAATAATGATTACGCCATTTGTCAAAATATCATGAATGTGGTTAAAGCACATAGTGGTCATATTTATAATGTTTTTATCGGTAAAGTGGATGAAAATTCCAATAACTCATATACAAACCATTACTACGGCGACCAAGTTTGCGGTAATAAAAGTACTTGTGTTCGCAATATCACGCAAGAACAAATTTACCAAATGTGTCAAGCTTGCATTAATAGTAAAAGTTGTGGTTTTGATATTGAATGGAAAATCTTTTAATTTGTTTATTCAACCGCAAACAATTATTCGGTTCAAAAACATAATTCCTGCTGAACATGAGTATCAAGGGTTTGCATGGCTTCTTTAACAATCGGAATGCTAACAGCTCGTTTGCGTGATAACGATATCATATCAATTTCTTCAACCAGACGGCGGGCGTATGAAAATGAACGTTGCATGTTTTGGATGATGTAATTTAAAACATCTTGCGATATCATAATTTGTCGGTCGTTAAACAATTTAACAATCAGCATCGTTAGCATTTCATCGTCTGGTTCTTCGATGGCTACTGCCGGAACCATGTTCAAGCGCGATTGCAAATCCGGAAGCTTAAAATGCATTCTTGCCGGTGCGGTTTCTGCCGTAAATAAAACATATCCACCTTCATTTTGGTATAGATTAAACAAATGGAACAAGGCTTCTTCATTGACTTTTGTTGTTAAGTCTTCCACAGCAAGACATGGGTTTTCAGCATGGATACGCACAGCATTTTTGTTGTTTATTTCTCGGGCATTAATAATTAAAACCGAAAACGGTCGTTCCGTACAAGATGCGGCATGTTCAGCAAAGACATGCGCCAGATGCGATTTTCCGCACCCTCGCGGACCATATAAAACAAGCGAAAAAAACGACCAGTTCGGCCAAGCTTCTACCACACGCAAGGCTTTTTCATTGCATTTGTTGACCATAAAATCAGCCCGCCCAAAATCAATTTTGGGTTTAAATTTTAAGGGAAATTGTTTTATTCTGTCTGTCATCTGTTTATTACCGATTTAAAACATCAAATACTTTTTTAGTTAAATCGCCCAAACTATAAGGCTTTGAAATGAAGTCAAAATCTTCAGAACCGGCCAATTCGCGGCGGGCTATTTCTTCTGAATAGCCTGAAGCTAAAATAATTCGAATTTCCGGCAGATGTTTTTTTATTTCTTTTGCAAGTTCGGCGCCGCTTAACCCGGGCATGACCATATCCGTAATCAGTAAATTGAACTTTTCACCTTTATTAACAAGTTCTAAGGCGTTTTCAGCATTGTTGGCGGAAGCGACCGAGAACCCTTTTTTCTTTAAAGCGCGTATGCCGAAAGCTCTGACAGAATCCTCATCTTCTACAAATAAAATCTTAACATCCTGCGGCGTTTGCCGTTGTTCTTGATTGTGATCCAAAGTTGAAACATTTAAACCAAAAATAATCTTCGGTGGTTGATTGTTGGCTGAGGCTGAAGTTAATATAGGCGTTTTAATATCCGGATTTTGAACCGTAACCGTTTCGGCTTCTTCACCTGCCGTTTCAAAACGCGGCAAATGGATAGAAAAAGTTGTACCTTTGCCAACGGTGCTATCTACTTTGATAAAACCTTCTGTTTGCCGCACAATGCCATATACCATTGCCAAACCTAATCCCGTCCCGGAGCCGACGATGTTTTGTTTGGTTGAGAAAAACGGCTCAAAAATCCGACTCATATTTTCTTGCGGAATGCCACAGCCGGTATCGCTGACGCTTATGACAACAAAATCACCCGGGGCAATCGTGTCTGCACCAAATTGATATGGTTCAGTTAAACGTTCCGCTCTTGTAGAAATCCGCAATTTTCCTTTACCGTTCATGGCATCTTTGGCATTGACTGCCAAGTTTATAATCACTTGAGAAAATTGTACAGGATCTACCCGTATATAACCCAAATCATTTCCATGGTTGAATTCTAGGGTAATTTGTTCGCCCAAGATTCGTTTTAATAAATGGCTTAGATCAACAAAGTTTTCCGTAATATCAATACGTTTCGGCTTTAATGGCTGCTTGCGTGAAAATGCCAACAATTGACGAACTAAACCGGCTGCACGATTAGCATTTTGTTTGATTTGGATTAAATCGGCAAAGGATGGATCTCCTACACCATGGCGCTGCAAAAGCAAATCACAAAAACCTATCATGGCGGTTAGTAAATTATTAAAATCATGAGCAACACCGCCGGCAAGTTGACCCATTGCCTGCATTTTTTGCGCTTGCGCAAATCTTAATTCTAGATTTTTTTGTTCGGTGGTATCATTAAGGTACAATATCAACCCATCTAAGGTGCTTTTTTTGGCATGTATCCGGCGCTGAGGCGCTGTGTATATACGAACGATTTTATCTGATTTTAGGCGGCTTTCTATTTTGTTGATTTCTTGATCGGATTGATTTTGTGCATATTTTTGATATATATCTTGCAGCAATTGTATGGTTGGTTCTTGAAAAAAATTGTTTATGGTTTTTCCTGTTATATCGGATATTGCTAAATCAAAAATTTCTGCTGATTTTTGGTTTGCAGATATTACAATGCCGTCTTTATCTATAAAAATAATTCCGCTTGGAGAGGTGTTAAACAACCAATCAATTTCATCAATGGCTTTATCTAATTTTTCTCCCAATTGTTTATCTGTTGGCAGATCGGCAATGGTTAAGCCTCTGATTTTTACGACATTGCCATCCGTAAAATTATTTTGCAAGACAAACAATTCTTGATTTTGGTTTTTGCTTTCGGTGTTTTTGCGAAATATAGCCATGCCGAGGTATGAAGTTTGGCGCGAATTTAGAATTCCGTCATCACAGGTTATAAACTCTTTTAAAGACCGACCTATTAAATCATCTCGCGAAACGCCCAATTGTGTTGCAAAACTTTCATTGACGTATTCTAAGGTATGGTCAGCCGCCGTAACATATATTCCAACCGGCATGTGATGTATGAAATAATAAAGTTTTTTGCGCTCTTCTTCAAAAATTTTTTCCATATTTTCGGCGGCTGTTATATCTTGCAATGTCCAAAAAAAGTATGTTTCTTTTTTGATTTTTTCAATGGAAAATTCTTCCTCAAAAATATCACTTTTTTTCAAATAAATTGGTCGAACGGTGACGGAAAACCATTTTTCTCCGTCTTCTGTTAGCAGGCGTAGAGTTATTTTTTCTTTTTTTAAATTTTTTACAGCTGTTTCCAGTCTTTGAAAATTAAGTTTATTTTGCCGTTCGTCTATCAAATTTGTTTGCAAATTTTCTAAAACATCCATGCTGTTGAAAAATTTTTTAGCCGGTTGATTTTCAATGATGGGTTTGCCTTGATTGTTGTCAATCCGATTAATAATTTCATGACTGTTTAAAATTTCATTGGCAAATCCGCCATATGTCAATGCTTCTTCGCTGGCAGACATAATTTGAATAGATAAGGCTATGCAAAAAATTGTAATTGATAAGATGAGAATTATCAGGTACAGGGAATACTGTGGGTAAACAAACAGCATAAACAAACTTAAAGCTAAGGCAACAACCGTATATACCAAAGCGCTCAGCGTTCCTTCAAGCCGGCGATCCGGACGGTTTATGACGTTTTTTTTAAGCATTGTTTGAAGCCTTTGTTTTATAAAATCGGAGAAGTGCCGGCATGGTAATGCCGTGCCGGCGTTTGGTCGTTTTCTAGGTTATAATGTCAGCTTTGGTTTTGCCTGTTCTTTCTTGAATTTCGGCAATTTCCATTGCCGCTTTTGTAAGATTTTCCAGCATTGCCAAAGGCTGTTCGTCCAGACGTTTTTGTTCATAAACTTCCAAATATACCCGCAAAGTTGCTCCGCTGGTGCCTGTGCCGGACAAGCGATAAACAATGCGCGAACCATCTTTGAAACAAACAATTAAACCGTTTTTTGTAGAACTACCGTCAACCGGATCATTATAAATAAACGGATAGGCTTTGCTAACCTCATAGCCGGCAAAAGTTTTTCCAACAAGGTGAGAAAGTTTGCTTTCCACATCAGCCATCAACTTATCGGCAACTGTCGTATCTATGCCCTCAAAGTCAAAACGCAGATAATAGCTGCGGCCGTATTTATGCCAAAATTCTTCAGTGATTTCTTGAACGGATTTTCCGGTTGCCGCGATAATGTTGAGCCAGAACAAAACTGCCCAAATACCATCTTTTTCACGTATATGGGACGAGCCTGTGCCAAAGCTTTCCTCGCCGCAAAATGTGACACGTTTCGAATCCATTAAATTGCAAAAATATTTCCACCCCGTCGGCACTTCATAATAGCCGATGTTTAAGGCTTTGGCAACTCTGGAAACGGCGGTGGAAGTAGCTGCCGATTTGGCAACTCCGTAAATGCCGTTTTTGTATGCCGGAATATATTTATAATTGTCGGTTAAAATCGCTAAACTGTCGCTTGGGGTAACAAAAAATTTGCGCCCCAAAATCATATTACGGTCTCCGTCGCCGTCATTGGCAGCGCCAAGATCCGGGGCGTGATCCGAATACATCAAATCCACTAACGGTTTGGCATAAATCAAATTTGGGTCCGGATGTAAACCGCCAAAATCAGGTTTGGGTGTATAATTAAGTACGGAACCTTTTGGTGCGCCTAAAACTTCTTCAAAAATCTTTAAGGCGTACGGTCCGGTTACTGCGTTCATCGCGTCAAAAACCATGGTAAACCCATTTTGAAACAATTTTTTGATGGCGGCAAAATCAAATATTTTTTCCATCATTGCAACGTAATCTTTAACCGGGTCTATTACCTCAATTTCCATCTCGCCAAGTTTTTGTACGCCGATTTTGCTTAAATCAATATCCGGGGTATCAAAAATCTTGTATTCTTTAATTTCTTTGGTGCGGGCATAAATTGCATCGCTGATTTGCGAGGAGCATTGTCCGCCGGTTTTGGTGGCGTATTTAATGCCGAAATCACCGTTTTCGCCTCCGGGATTGTGCGAAGCCGATAATACCAAGCCACCGTCAGCATGATTCTTTAACAACACATTTGAGGAAGCCGGCGTTGAAATATAACCGTTTTGCCCGACAATCAATTTTTTCATGTCGTTGGCGGCGGCAATTTTGATGATTTTTTGGATAGCTATATTGTTATAATAACGTCCGTCACCGCCTAAAACAAAAGTTTGTCCTTTAACACCGCCGATGGCGTCAAATAAACTCTGAATAAAATTTTCGACATAATTTGGTTGCGCTGCTGTTTTTGATTTTTTACGAATGCCGCCTGTTCCCATTTTTTGATCTGTATATGGGGTTGTGGAAATTATTTTTAGCATTATCATATCCTTTTCATCTCGGTTGAAATTGTATAAAAGCATATTGCCCTAAAACATTTTTAAGGTAAAGTAAAATTTATATATTCTGCTCTGTAAATATTATTTGGCGGGCCAAATAAAAGAGGCTAGTTTTTTTAATTCGCGGCGAGCATATAAATCCGGCAAGTCAAATAAAGTTTTTAATTCAGGCAGGTCTTTATCTAAAACCGTTATTCCATTTTTTAAACCTGCGGCATATTCATTGCGTCGATGCAACCGTGAAGATATTTGAAAACCTAAAGTTTTTGCAGATGCTGAAATTTTTTCAATTTGTTCATCGGTATAATCATCATTGGGAACAACCACCCAACGAAAAGCATTTTTACCGATTGCCGCCCGCTTTTTTTTGGCTTCCCATATTAATGAGGCGTAGAGGCTGTTTGGAGAACTAACCGAAAGAGCACCTTCTTCTTTGTACAGAGGCGTAATTAAAATATCGGCATGTTTGAAGTATTTCTCATCCGGCGAATCTAAAAGCAAGACGTCATTTGTGTTTTTCAATGTGTCAAATTTTTCTTTTTGTAAAGAATAATAAGGCGGAATAGGTAAATTGCATTTTTGGCTCAAATTTAGGTTATACCGCCTGGCAATAAACATTGCCAGTGCACTGTTCTCGCCGGCGTTGTCCAAAACAGCCGTTTTGTATTCGGAAGCCAACATGACAGCAAGATGAGCCGTTAATAAAGTTTTGCCGGCAGCGTTGTTGATACTGTTGATGATGATAATCTGAGCCATGGTTATTTCTGTGCATAAGCTGTTTTAGCGCGATATGTTGTTACCATGCAAGAAAGGCGATTTTTTTGCAACAAGCGGCATGCCTTTCCGGCTTCATTTTTGTTCATGCCGATTAACTTTGAACGATACATGGTTTGACCATTTAAATTGAATTTTTCGATATCAATTCCGCGAACCGAAAATTTTCCTGCTAATTTGTTTTTTATTTTTTGAGCATGTTTTTGTGCTGCACCGTAATTGCCGAAGGAACCGACTTGGACAGCCCATTTGCCGTTTTTGGAAGTTTTTGGTAAATAGGTGCCGGCAGACGCTAATTTAACTTTTGTTGTTTTAGGAACGCTTTTGTTAATTTCAGCAAACAATCGTTTTGAATCAACTTGTTTTGCAGCATCCATATTATCAAGCGTTTTATCCATCATGGCGTATACGGTTTTGTCGCGCGTTTCCTGCTGATTATGTCCCATCGTTACGGCAATGACACGATGGTTTCCCCGTTTGGCTGAGGTGACGATGTTGTATCCGGCTGCTGCCGTAAAACCGGTTTTCATACCGTCAGCGCCTTCAAAATTTTTTAATAAAAAATTATGCGTTTTATAGGTTTTTCCGTTATATTCAAATGAAGAAATGGAAAACCATGAATAATACTGCGGAAAATGATGATATAATGCTGCTGCTAAAATCGCCATGTCACGTGCGGTGGTTTTTTGTTTAGAATGCTGCAATCCCGATGCATTTTTGAAAGTGGTGTTTTTCATGCCAAGTTTTTTTGCGGTTTGTGTCATTAAAATGGCAAATGAACGTTCGTCTTTTGCTAAGGCTTCACCCAAAACCGTGGCGCAATCATTGGCAGATTTGACGATTGTGCCTAATATGGCGGTGCGGACATCAATCGTTTTGCCGGGCGTCAGGTTTAATCTGGAAGGCGATCGATTGGCTGCCGTATGGGAAATTTTGAGTTCGTCATCAAGTTTAAGCGTGTTGTTTTCCAAAGCGTTAAAGGTAATATAAAGTGTCATCAATTTTGTTAACGATGCCGGATACCGGCGTTCGTCGGCATTGTTGGCATATAAAACACTGCCGCTTTCAGCGTCAATCACAATGGAAGATACGGAAGCATGAGCTATGGCAGTTTGAAACAATACAGTCATCACAACTGCAATATATAAAAAAGGGATTTTTATCATTTTGTTCTCATTAAAAATTGTCTTGATTTGTTTTAACAATAAAATGAAAAGGAAAATAAAGAGTTAATGGTGTTGTTTTTTGAGATAAAAGTTTTTTGTTTTTATGACATATTTTGTATTGACTTTCTTAAAGAATATTTGTAAAAGGCAATAGTTGATGGCGAACGTAGCTCAGTTGGTAGAGCCCCGGTTTGTGGTACCGGTTGTCGTGGGTTCGAGCCCCATCGTTCGCCCCAGGTTAAAAAAAGGTGTCTTAATTGAGACACCTTTTTTGTTTTCAAGATGGGCTCGAACCGAGGTTCGTCTGGCTCATAAGCTCAATGTATTGCATACATTTCGCTAACTCGCTGCGGTCACTTGATTTGTAACATTTGCCGCGGTCGTTTCACTTCCCTTGCAAATTAACAAATCTGCGCCTGTCGGCGAAAAACAACCGGAGCAGCGGTTGTTTTTCTACTC
>CALXZJ010000024.1 GCA_944393235.1 uncultured Alphaproteobacteria bacterium
CATCTTAATCATGAGCTCGCTCATCCTAGCCTATATCTTACTAAACTCTTAAAGAATTTCCTTCAAAGTTCCCTTAAATATATAGACCTCATATCTCTATATGCCGCCTATATATCCTCTTTGTACTTATTTACTTTCTTTCTATAGCCGCCGGCTTTTTCCGCGCCGGTGATGACGTGTATAATGCAGGTTTGTTTAATTGTCAATAAGAAAAAAAATATTTTTTTAAAAAAAAATACAGATTTTTTGCAACCCATTATAAATGCGTCATAAAAAATATATTTTCAACTTGTTTAACAAGTCAACGATAAGTTTATAGCATAAATAAATGTCGTTTGGCAATATAAAAAATTGTTATAGGCTTTCGACGAATCTGTAATTTGTTTATGATTTGTTTGTAATTTTGCTTGATAATCTTTATTTGTATTATATTATATATAGTGTAAGTTTTAATTTTTTATGGAGGGAACAATAGCTATTGAATTACACAATGCGCCAGTACGGGAAGATGACGGACCGCGCATTAATGGTGCCATTAAGGCAAAACAAGTCCGCTTAATTGATGAATCAGGTGAGAATAGAGGAATCGTTACAATTGCAGAAGCTTTACATATTGCCGATGAAGCGGGGTTAGATTTGATTGAGATTTCGCCACAGGCTAATCCACCGGTTTGTAAGGTTTTGGATTATGGCAAATACAAATACGAAGTTCAGAAACGTAAAAATGAGGCGAAAAAAAACCAAAAGGTTGTTAATATAAAAGAATTGAAAATCCGTCCGGCAATTGATGTTCATGATTATGAAGTTAAAATCAAACAAGCCAAGAAGTTTTTAAGCCAAGGCGACAAAGTTAAATTTACAATGCGATTTAAGGGTCGCGAAATGAGCGCTAATGATTTGGGCAAAGAAGTGTTGAATAAAATTATTGATGATTTGGACTTAATCGGTAAAGTCGACTCCGCTCCTAAACTTGAAGGGCGACAGATGACAATGATGATTGTCCCGGTTTAAGCTTTGCAAAAGACCAGACACCTCTGAAACTTTTGTTTCAGGGGTGTCTTTTTTAATTAAAATCGCACGTAATAACACTTTTAAGCAGAAACTTATCCCCACCAGACTCTTTAAAATTGAAAAAAAAAAAACGGTTTAGAATACCGCGTAAACAGGTATTTTTTGCAATTTTAGGAGAAAATTATGCGCGAATGTGGTAGAAGTATGGTGGAGATGTTGGGCGTGCTGGCTATAATCGGTGTGCTTTCGGTTGGGGCGATTGCCGGTTACTCCAAGGCAATGATGAAGTATAAGCTCAACAAACAGGCGGAACAAATTTCTCAATTGTTGGCTTCTATTTTTACAACAATATCCCAAAACAGCTATTCTGTTCGGCCAGACGGCACTCGTGTTGCAGAACTTTTTAATAAATTAAAACTTTTGCCTGACGGTATGATATATATGAATCCAACTGTGGTCAAAGATAGTATGAATGATCGTATTGAGCTTTACGTCAGAGCTGGTGAGAATAATCTTTTTTTTATTGTTAACTATTATAATAAACATTCCAGCACTATTGATAGCTGTATTAACATTTTCGAAATTTTAAAAGAATATTCATATGGAAACTCAACTTTAGACCAAGTTTATTTATCATCAACTGCAAACGATTACTATTTCAGAAAATTATGTAAAAATGTAAATCCTTGTTTGTCTAACATGAATACTACAGATTTTTATATAGCTTGTGAAAAAAGTTATCAGGCTTTTGCCGATGGTAAAAGCGGTCATTTTCAGCAATGGGCTGTGTTTAAAATATAACTTATTCCTTAAAACCTTCCATTGCAGGCTTTAATTGTTCAACAGCTTTTTGATAAACGGCTTTTTTGAAATAAACTATACGTGCCGGGGCTTCATCAATATCTATCCATTCCCACGCTTTAAACTCCGGCTGTTTGGTTTTTACGTTGATTTCCGAATCGTTACCGTAAAAATATAAAAGGCTCCAAAACATATCCTGACCAAGACTGTCTATGCCGCGACGCAACATCTGCCGGCGCACCGAACCGGGAAAGTCATAGCGCAGCGGTTCGGTTAAGGTTTTGACCACTTTAACCGACTTGATTGATGTTTCTTCGTATAATTCGCGCACAGCCGCCGCAGAGGATTCCTCTTTCTTCATAATGCCGCCTTGCGGAAACTGCCATTGATTATCGCGTTTGCCGACACGGGCACACACCAAAACTTTTTTATCGCGGTTAAAGACAATAATACCGGCGCATTTTCGATAATAGGACATTATTTATCCTCTTTGGTTTTTGTGTTCTCCTCATCCGGCAAAGATGTTTGCCTATTGTACAAGCTCAAGGCTTTGACCAAATCCAACGCCCGAATCAGTTGATAATCGCTGATTTTTTCGGCGTTATCATCTTTGTTTTCTTTATTGTTTTTCTTGTTTCCATCTTCTTCGTTTTTCAAGGCGCCTTGCAAATCTGCTTCCGTGATGTTTAATCCATAAGATTCTAACAATTCCACTTTTGCCGGTTTAACGACAATGTCCGGCTCAATGCCCTTGGCTTGAATGGAACGACCAGATGGTGTGTAATAGCGCGCCGTTGTGATACGCATGGCGCCATATTCACCCAACGGGATAACCGTTTGCACCGAACCTTTGCCGAAAGATTTTTCGCCAATAACAATTGCGCGGTGATGATCTTGCAAAGCACCGGCCAAAATTTCAGACGCCGAAGCCGAACCTTCGTTAATGATGACGACAATCGGCAAATCTTTGGCAATATCGCCCGGTTCAGCCGTGTATTTTACCGTGTCTTCCTCATTGCGAGAACGGGTGGAAACAATTTCCCCTTTATCCAAGAATAAATCAGAAACCGTAATCGCCTGATCCAACAAACCGCCCGGATTGTTACGAACATCAATGACTATACCCGCAAGTTTATCTTTCAACTTCTTTTTGGCGTTACTGACCGCCTTGGCAATTTCTTTATCATTTTCTTCGGCAAAAGAAGATATACGGATGTATAGAACATCTTCGTTTTTAATTTCAGTTTTAACTGATTGAATTTTGATTTCTTCGCGTTTTAAGGTGACCTCAAACGGTTTTTCATTGGCACGGCGGATTGATAATTTCACTTTGGTGCCGATTTTGCCGCGCATTTTGCTGACGGCATCGTTCAAATTCATGCCGATAACCGTTTCGCCATCAATATGGGTAATATAATCACCTGCTTTGATGCCGGCTTTATAAGCCGGCGTGTCATCAATCGGGGAAACGACCAACACCAAGCCATTATCCATGGTTACTTCTATCCCCAAACCACCGAATTTTCCTTTGGTTTGTTCGCTCATATAAGAGAAATCATCTGCATCCAGATAGCTGCTGTGCGGGTCTAAAGATGTCAACATACCGTTAATGGCTGATTCTATCAGCTTTGTGTCGCTAACTTCTTCCACATATGAGGCTTTGGCACGCTCCATAACCTCGCCAAACAAATTGAGCATTTCATACGTATCTGGCTCTTTGGCTTTTTTATCCGCGGCAAAAGCTGCGCCGGTAGCAACACATAAGACCGATAAAGCTAATATTGTTTTCTTCAACATCTTTGTTTCCCATCTAAAAAGTTTTTTTATTTATCCGCCTAACCATGGTGCCGGATTAACCGGACGTTGGTCTTTGCGGATTTCCATATAAAGTTTGGGCGAATCGACATCCGGCATTACGCCAACCGGCTCGCCAGCCAGCACCATCTGCCCGATTTCAGCATCCACCGAGCTCATGCCCGCTAACAGCGAGACATAGCCTTGACCATGATCAATAATAATTAAATTGCCGTACCCTTTAAACGGACCGGAAAAAATGACCGAACCATCGTATGGCGATATAATCTGCGCCGAGGCTCTGGTTTTGAAAACTATGCCTTTGGCGGTAACCCCTTTGGAAAGTTCCTGGCCATACGAGGTTACGATTGCGCCACGCGCCGGCCGCGTCAATTTGCCTTTAGCTCCGGCAAAATTTAAACTATTCTTTTTTATACTCTGTGGATTTATATTTATCAAGTCCACATTTGTCATTTCGTCATCTGCAGGCGCAAATTCTTCACCGGCGGCAAGTCCCTCGCCTTCGCGGGCGGCGGCTATCCGTCGTTGTTGTTCTTCTTCAAGCCGGCGTTGTTCTTCAAGCGCACGCTCACGGGCGGCACGACGGATTTCTTCTTGGCGGCGGCGTTGAATTTCTTTATCATATTCTAATTTTTCCATCAAATCACGCAGGTCTGAAGCCTCGGCAGCCAGCTTTTGCGCCTCTTGCTGCACTTTGGCGCTTTCGCCTTCAATTTTTTTGCGAACAGCTGCTTTTTCAGCGGACATTTTTTTGATATTCTTTTGCTGCTTTAAAAGTGATGCTTTTTGAGAGGCGAGTTCTTTTAATTTTTTTTCTACCTCTTTCTTTTGCGCTGTAATATTTTCCAAATCTTGCTTTATTTTTTCGGCTTTGTCATTTAAATACGGCACGCTTTCCCGCAGCAAAATTGCACTACGAATCACTTCAACCGGAGATAAAGGTTGTACCAGCAACGATTCCGTCGGATGCAGCGCCATGTTTTCCAATGAAGCCAAGATTTGCGCCAGATTGGCATATTTACGAGAAAATTCTTCTTGGGTTATCTTTAGTTTGTTTTCCAAGAGTTGCAGTTCTTCTTCCATGCGGGTGGTTTTTTCTTCATCATCTTGCAACTGGCGGGCGGCGGCTATCATTTTTTTGTTCATTTTAGCCATTTCAAGGCTTAATTGCACAGCCTGCGCCTGAAGTTTTTTGTGCGCCATTTGCCGGGCATGGGCTTTTTGTTCAGCGGCCTCAACTTGTTTTGCAGAAATTTCAGCAGCATACACGGAGGTCTTTGCTGCATTTAACAGCAACAAAGCCAATCCGATATATGCCACTGATTTGAACATTATTTCTCCAACAATGACTTTCCGGTCATTTCCGCCGGCTGCTTAATGTTGAGTAAATCCAACAAGGTTGGCGAAATATCTGCCAAACGACCGTCTTTCATGCCTTTGACTCCTGCCGGCGCGTTATATAACACTGCCCGAACTTTGCCGACCGTGTGCGCGGTGTAAGGCTCGCCGGTCTTTTCATCAATCATTTTTTCAACATTGCCGTGATCGGCCGTTACCAACAGAACACCTCCGGCGTCTTTAATGGCTTTCATCACGCGGCCGAGATTTTCATCAACTGCCGCCACCGCTTTTAACGCGGCGGACATAATACCGGTGTGCCCAACCATGTCACCATTGGCAAAGTTGCAAATAATGACGTCAAAGCGTTTGTTTTCAATGGCGTCAACCAATTTGTCGGTCACTTCATAAACGCTCATTTCCGGCTTTAAATCATAAGTTGCAACTTTCGGACTCGGAATAAGAATCCGACTTTCGCCTTTAAATTCACGCTCTTCGCCGCCGTTAAAGAAGAAAGTGACATGAGCATATTTTTCGGTTTCAGCAATGCGTAATTGGGTTAAACCGTGTTCGGAAATTACTTCGCCAAAGATGTTGGTCAGTGCCTCAGGGGCAAACAATGTTTTCATGAAACGATTATGGTCAACCGAGTATTCTGCCATGCCGACGGAAATGGCAAAAGCAACCGTCTTTCGTCGGGCAAAACCGCCAAACTCTTTATCCGACAAGGCATACAAAATTTCACGGGCGCGGTCGGCACGGAAGTTTGCCATCAAAACAGCATCACCGTCGGCGGCGCCTTGATAATCGCCGACGACACACGGGACAACAAATTCATCGGTGACGCCTGCCGCGTACGATGCCTTGATAGCCTCATCTGCCGTGACATAGCGTTTGCCGGAGGCCGAAACAATATTGTTATAAGCGGCTTCAACCCTATCCCAACGTTTGTCACGATCCATGGCGTAAAAGCGACCGGACAAGGTGGCGATTTTTACATTTTTTAAATCAGACGTTGCTTCTTCAAATTCTTTTAAGAAGCCCTCTGCCGATGAAGGCGGCGTATCACGACCATCCAAAAAGGCATGAACGGCAACCGGAATGTTATGACCACTTAAAATTTTTGCCAGCGCCACAATGTGATTTTGATGCGAATGAACACCACCCGGGGACATCAAACCCATCAAGTGACATGCTCCGCCAGTTTTCTTTAAAGTATCAATCAGTTCAAGTAAGACCGGATTGGAATCCAATGTGTGATTGGCTATTGCCTGATCAATTTTGGGCAAATCCTGCATGACGACGCGGCCGGCACCCAAATTCATGTGGCCGACTTCGGAATTGCCCATTTGCCCATCCGGCAAACCGACGTTTAAGCCTGAAGTTTCCACAAAAGCGTGCGGGCAGGTTTTTAACAACTCATGCCAGTTGGGCGTGTGGCCTTCTTCAATGGCGTTGTCTTTGGTGATTTTTTCCCGATAGCCCCAGCCATCAAGAATTAAAAGCATAACAGGTTTTTGCATTCTTTTTTCCTTTGTTTTACATCTTATTTTTAAACTTCCTTTATTATATATAATAAAACTTAACAGAAAAGTACTATTTTTTATGAAAAATTTTTATGTGGAAAGTTTTGCGTTGACAGAATCCGCACAAGATTTTAAACTCTGGGCAGTTTGATGCTTTTTCAAGGATATTACCATGAAAATGAGAGCCTGTGCTTTAGCTTTTGTTTTGTTGTTTTCATTTGACGCCGCCGCACAAAGATTTGAATACGAATATGAAGGCACGTTGCGCGGGCTTGCCGGTTATGCTTATCCGGCTGAAGAATACCGCAGCGGACAAAATCGTTTTCATGCGCCGGCTTACGGCAACTTAAAGAATGCCCTGACTTATCATTTTGACGAAGATACATCCCTTGAACTATCCGCCGGACTTAAAGCTAAAACCGGCAGCAATCTGGATAATTATAATCAAGGTCGTTGGGGCGAAGAAATTTACGGGCGCTTTTCTTCCGTTTACGGCGATTTTTATTTCGGGCAAATGCCAAACGCCGCCGCCATGCTCGGCGTTACGCGTCCAAATTTGCCTATCTGGCAACCGACGCCGACGGAATTGGTTGATTTTATCGCTAATCCAAACTGGCAGCAGCATAA
Organism: uncultured Alphaproteobacteria bacterium; assembly: GCA_944393235.1. GTDB lineage: Bacteria > Pseudomonadota > Alphaproteobacteria > RF32 > CAG-239 > CAAFZY01. The sequence continues at coordinate 7,119 of CALXZJ010000024.1, forward strand.
CCGGCGCAAATACTACAACACATTAACCTCAACGGCTATTGACACAGACGGCAGTTCGCTTAAATTCACTTACATGACGCCGGAATTTTTGGGCACAACGCTGGCTGTTACCTATACGCCGGAAAACAACGCCAATGATGGGTTGACCAGCAAATTTTCGCCTTATTATAAAGAAAGCGCGTACAGCGTTACGCTTTATAATCAACATTCTTTTGCGTTTGTGGACACGGAAATTTATTTCAGCTTTGCCGATTTTGAAAAAAGCCACCAAGAATACGCCGGCGGGCTCTCTGTTTATCGCAAAGGGTGGACGGCTTTTGCCTCTTATCGGCGAACCGAGACAACCGGTCATGATTTTCCGATTGCTGCACAAAATATTTCTGCCAATATGCCGGCTTATTTTGACGGTTTCCGCAACGGTTACGCTTGGAACGCCGGCCTGACTTATGAATGGGCGCTTATCACGTCCACAATTTCTTACTTTGAGTCTCAAAGCGACGATACACAAGCTGCGAATCGACTTGTTAACTGGCATACGAGCATTAAACCATACAAACATCTCGGTTTTTATTTTGGGTTGGGGTATACCGATTTCAAAGCCGGTAGCCATCAAGGCGAAAGCGGCAACCGCGGCGGGTTTGGCTATGTCGGCGCAGAAATAAGTTTTTAGGAGAATGTTATGCCTAATATTACCATTTTATCAGATAATGAAAAGTTTTTGGAAGATTTAACCGAACAAATTTCGCTTTATGCGCCGGAATATGCCGGAAACATCAATCATGCCGGCGCTGTTCCAGATGTTATTGTGCTTGATGAAAAAGCAGATGACATCAATGTTTTGAAGAAAACATATCCGCATACACCGATTTTTATTTTAGAACCCCAAAAAAGCGAAAAACAACCCGACACCATTTTAATTAAGCATGAAATTAAGCCATTGGTTTTAACCTCTTTTATTAACAAACTGCAAGCAGCGGTTAATTTGGCGGCAAATTCCGAGGCCGGACGCTTGACTTTTAATGATTATGAATTGCGACCGGCAAGCAAAGAAATTCTGAATTTACGCAACAACGAACTTGTCAAGCTGACGGAAAAAGAAGTGGCAATTATTCAGTATCTTTACAAAATCAAAGGGCGAATCGTGTCTAAAAACGAACTGTTGCAAGAGGTGTGGGGATATCGTCCGGATGTAACGACTCACACGATTGAAACCCATATCTACCGCTTGCGGCAAAAAGTGGAAAAAGATAACCCTCAAGCACAGCTAATTGTTACCGAAGACGGCGGTTATGCTTTGAAAAGATAAGAATATGACTTCTTTTTCTTGACAACGTTCTCTTAAAGTTTATACTTTTAAAAAAGTGAGGTGGTCATGATAAACTCCCCAAAATTCGGTGCTGATTACACCCGACATGAAACGACTTTTACCGTTGCCTCCGAACATGCGCAACAAATTGAATTATGTTTGTTTTCCCCTGATGAAAAAAATGAAAAGAGAATCCCCTTGGAGCGGGAAGGAGATGTTTGGCAAGTGACAATTAAAGGCATACGCCCCGGACAAAAATATGGATACCGCGCGTATGGCGAATATAATCCCGATGCCGGTTTGTTTTTTAATCCGCATAAGCTTGCCATGGATCCTTATGCTTTGGAAGTTTCTTCCACCTTCCGCAGATGGCGCGCTGAAGATTTAAGTGTTGAAAACAATCTGGACACGGCACATATCATGCCCAAAGCCGTGGTGGTTGACCGTTCTGCCGTTTTTGACGCGGAAAAATACCCGTATTTAAATAATCGCCCGAAATTTGGCATTGGCAGCAATATTATTTATGAAACGCATATTAAAAACTTTTCGCACCTCAATCCGAACATTCCGGAATACAAAAGAGGACGTTTGATTGCTCTGGCCGATGATTGGACAATTGAATACTTGCACAAACTCGGCGTAAACAATATTGAATTAATGCCGATAACGCCGACTTGTCCCGGACGGCAAATTCCGGAGGTTGAAGGACGATGTGACAGTTGGGGGTATAACCCGTATTGCTATTTTGCCATAGACCCACGTTATGGAAATTTGCAAGACATGGTTACAGTTATTAACAAACTGCATGCAAACGGCATCAAAGTTACCGTAGATGCCGTTTTAAACCATACCGGCGAACATGCCGCGCGGGGTTATTGGAATCGGGCTTTGTCATTTAAACTGCTCGACAGCCCGAATTATTACCATCCTGCCGGCAACAACAAAGCCGATTATATGAACACAACCGGCTGCTATAATAATTTTAATTTAGATTCTAAACTCGGTCACCGGCTTTTGCATGATTTTATCAATCATATGCACAATCTCGGATTTGACGGTATCCGCTGGGATCTAGCCGGCGACAACGCTTTGAATCAATACGGACAATTTCAGGATAACGGTGCTTTCATTCAAGAGTTGCGTTATGCCATTAATGATTTGAAAATGGAAATGTATGTCGAACCATGGAGCGCCATGGGCGGAAATTACACCGGGCGTTTTGCTGCTTTGGTACCGGGCGTGAAAGAGTGGAGTGATACCCGGCGCGATTTTACCGCAGATTTTTTCAGCGCCCGCGAAAATATGGCAGGAGAATTTGGTCGGCAAACTTCCGGCTCTGCCATTACAGACCAACAAAAGCAAGAATCAGCCATGGTCGGCACGGCTTTTACCCACGACGGCTTTAGTCTGGTCGGCGCATTTAAATATCCGAAAAACACTTGGGATAACGGCGAAGAAGGCCGTGACGGCAGCGCCGACCGTTATGCAAAATCTTATGATAAAGACGAACTTTACCGTCGCTCCGCCACAGCTGCCGCATTGAATATTTTAAGCAAAGGTATTCCTTTGCTGCGTAATGGCGATGAATTAAGCTATGCCAGTCCGAACAATAATCCGTACTGTATTGATGACCATACCGTATGGCTGCAATGGAAGAATTTGGACGAACATGAAAAGAAATTATTCAAACAAATCTGCCGTCTAAACGCTTTGCGCCGCGAACATCCGGTTTTTACCGATTTAAGCCTGTTTACCGGCAAAGAAAATCCGGAAAACGGGGTTAAAGATATTACTTGGCTGCGTCCGGATGCCAGCGAAATGACTCCTGCCGAATGGAACCAGCCCTATCACAAAACCGGTGTTTATATGCTAAACGGCGCAGCAACCGACAAGCGGCCGGCTGATGACGATTTTTTGATTATGGTTTCCGGCGATAACTACCATACCGTAAATTATAAACTTCCGACACCGCCAAGCGGCGGCAAATGGCAGCTGGTCTTAGACACCTCAGAAGGAGAATTTTCTAAGGGAATACGACAATTTGAACCGGGAACGGAATATGCCTTAAAGCCGTATTCATATGTTATTTTTACCAGAAAGCGTGAAAAAACAAGCAGCCGTGAACAAGACCTGTCTGCCATGCTTGCAGTCAAAAAGCAATTATCAAAAGAATAATTTTATTTAATGCATTTTAGCCATTCTTTTAATTCGAAAGCCCTCGTACAGAGGGCTTTGGGTTTATTTATTCAGCACGCAATCTTCCAAAAACAAATGTCTTTCATTCGGACAAAAGCGTTTGCACAAAGACGTGTTCCATCTTACGCCGACCGCCACCGGTGTGTCGCAGGGGAAACAAAAGCCCCGGTTATCCATTAACGGCTTGTCGGGCGGACAGTTCGGAACGCTCGGGACATTGCCACCGATACCATATAAAATGGTGCGGTTGGGGCAAAACTCGCAGTCGTCTTCCAGATTACAATGCGTCTTTAAAAGGATGACATCCGGCTCATCACATGAAAAACATGCGCCATCCCATCTTTGAAGCGGCTTATCGGGCGGACAGGGAATTTCACAAGAAGCGGTACCCCAATTGGGATAGACACGGTAAACACGATTGGGACATTTTTGACATTCTTCTTCCGAGATACTCAAATCATCAATTGCCTGACAGGAAAAACATCTTTTTGAGTATAGTAACGGCCGTTCCGGCGGGCATTTGTCGTCAACGGCTAAAGGTGCCGTGGGGTATTCATCTTTTAAATACTCTTCTTTTTTCGATTCTCTATGATCATAATAAAAATTCTCTTCAGCTTCTTGTTTTGTTTTATAGCAGCTGCCATAATCGGTTCGATAAGGAAACTCCGGCGGACATTCTTTAAGCACGCAATTATAATTTATCACCGCCGAACCGCTTCCCTTATAATTTACTTCACGATTTGGGCAAAAAAAGGTGCAAATTTCTTCACTGCTGACCGAAAAAGCAAACCGGCTGTCGCAGGAAAGACATTTGTTAAATTTTATAAAATCACACTTCTCGGCTGCCGATAGTGAAAAAATCGGCAGTAAAAATAACAAAGCGGTTAAAATGATTTTCATGATATTTTCCTTTATGATAAACTTCTATTTATTTGTCGCATTATTTTTTAAGAAAGCCCTTTGATATTTTTTATATCCACATAATTATTATTAATAAAACCAACCCCTTCCAAAGCGAGAAGGTGTGTCTTTATATCCAAGCCTCCGGCATAGCCGGTTAAACTGCCGTTGGCGCCAACCACACGATGACAGGGAATGATAATGGAAATCGGATTATGCCCAACCGCGCCGCCGACAGCCTGCGCCGACATACTTGTTTTGTTTAAGCGGCGGCAAACTTCTTTGGCAAGAGCACCATAAGTTATGACCTGTCCATACGGAATCTCTTGTAAAATACGCCACACGCATTGACGAAAGTTATTGCCGTAAGGCGCTAAAGGCAAGTCTGAACAAAGCGGATTTTGTTTTTTAAAATAACAATCAAGCCAGTTAGCCGTTTGTTTGAAAAGCGAGAGTTCCTTGTTTTCAACGCTGTTATCCGGCAAAGCGGCGGCGTAATATTTTTGCTTTTCAAACCAAACACCGGTCAAGTTTTTACCATCACTTGCCAACAGCAGGCGGCCTAACGGGGAATTATCATAAAAACAATAAAACATCTCATATTTCCTTAAGTTATTCATATAATAATAAAAAATAAAAAACATTTAAAAGTAAATTATAAAATATCAAAAAAATTTGCTTAGATGATTGGTTTTCACTTGGCGAAAACAAGTAATTATGTTATTATTTTTATAAATATTTCAGATGTCGAAAAAAATGGAAAAAAAGACTATAAAAAAATTGGGACTTTATACCGGATTACTGCTATGCAGTGTTTCCGGCATTGCTTTAATGCATCAGACAGCTCAAGAAAATGCACCAAAATTTAATCAGACAAAAGTTGTGGTTGAAGGGGATACGCTTTCTTTTCAGGACTTTTATAGCAATTTGTCTTTTGGTGCAAAAGGTTGGGCGTATACCAATGCAAAAGGTGAAAAACTTGATTTTGACAGTTTATGCAATTTTCTTCATGGAGAAAAAGCAAAACAAGAAGAACTAAAAAAATTAATATTAAAAAAACGCATTGATACGATTTATGTTTCTTATAAAAACAAAAGATTACAGCCCTTAAATGAAACAAATATTGTGTATAGGAACGAATATGCCGACAGTTTGACTGATATGCCGGCAATGGGAAAATATGTTTATGATGAAATCGTTATTCGCAATTTTAAGGCTGATAATCCCGAGTTGCAGAAAATAATGGATGTTTATAATGACAGCCTCAATTGTACTTCAGTTCATGAAGAGCAACACTTTTTAAACACTCAAAACGGTTTGCGGACATGGAACAGTTACCCGCTTAAATATGTTGAGTGCTGCTTTGATGAAATTTCGGCCAACATCCGCCAATGTTTGCAGCAAAGGAAAAATTATATAAATCGCGGAAAAAATTTGGATTGTATTACGGATCGGTTTAACCTTTATAAAGAGGCAATAAAAGCCGGAAAATTTAATCCGAAGAACGAAAAATTTTCTGAAGCAGAGGCTGAATTTATCGCAAACGCGGTTTTTGATTCGTGGATGAAAGAAAAATATGATTTATATGCGAAACAACTTTATTCTCGGTCTAAATATTATTTAAATGCAGCACCTTATCCGGCAATTTTGGAAAATAAAGAAAAGCATAATGCTGTTATGAAAAAAATTTTTACTATAGAAAATTATGATTTTTGGAAACATTTACAAAAACGTGAGCCTGAAATTTTAGCTAAAATTACACCAGATATGAAGAAAAAATGGGAATGTTTAAGAACTAAAAAGTTTAAAAGTATGGATTATCCGCAACAGCTGGCCTGTCAAAAAATAGCTAAAGGGGAAGAACAATTCCAAAAAGATGTGCAAAAAAATGTGATGAAAGCCCGCATGATTGCTTTATTTGGCATGGATAAATAGCAAAGCTTTGATGATAACGGTTATCATTGATAGAAAACGGCTTGTTTAGCCGTATAGAAGCGATTTTACGTTATAGCCATACGCCGTCAGCAAAGTAAGGCAAAAATATTGACAAAAAAAACAAATCGGGTTAGAATTAAAAGAAACGGAGAAATGAAATGTCAAACCGCGATTATATTGAGCACCTTATTGAGGAATCAAACAATAAAGATGAATTGAGAGGCGTGTTTTCAGATCACTTTGATAATGTCACAAAGCCGCTTTCTGTTTCATTGGGGTTGTATCTTGAAGGAAACGATGTCCAAGATGTGGTGCGCGCTTTGCGGGAAAACGGAATTGATGCCGTTCCTTATTATGCTCCGGAGGTGAAAGATAATCTAAATTGTTTTGTTGTTGACGGCACGGGCATACGTACGCCTATTTTAAATCCGGAAGATGCCATTAAAGCGACGGCAGATATGTTTGAAATCATGAAACAAAATAATATTTTAACCAGCCGAGCATTACCGGTTTCGCAAGAAAATTTGATTCCGGCCGTTTGTCATAATTATGACAATAAGTTAATAGACATTTCACGAAACAATCCTGATGAACAGCAGGTTGAAGCTTTTCTATCAAATCAGCTTAGAGTTGCGGAAGAAAACATGGAACCTGTTGACTTTTCCGACAACCGTCCCGGACATTTGTATAGAGGCGGAACATTGGGCGATAAGCCCTACGCTTTAACTTTTCACCGCAGAAGAAGAGATGCTGCTTACGCTGCAAAAGATTTTGCCACTGCGGCCTCTTATGCAGACGGTGTTAAAGGCGCTGGGGTAAAATATAAAAAAATTGATGGCAAAGCATATGGTTTTATTTATGAATTTAAGGAACAACAAGGACAAAAATATTACAGTATGGCCGGAATTGAAAACCCTCGCGGTTCCGAAGAATGTATCGGTCGACCGGAAAATAGAGATGATTATGAAACGTTGATTATTCCCGATCGTAATCCGCTTGTTGCCGTTTATCTAAAAGTTGATGACAAAATCGTTAAAATTGCCGATGAAAAAGGTTATATCTCTGAAGATTGGGAAAAATTTGCACATTTACATACACCGTACAATGTTAATGAAAAAAACGATTATATGGTTGAACGCATGAATCGGCAAATCGCTGATTTTAAGCCCGTCCAATATGTGAAGGAAAATTCTGCTTTAGATAATGTTTATGATAATTATAAACCAAATGTATACGGTTTGGCTTATAGAGATTCAATTACAGAAAACCCCAACACAGACGGTGCGCACAAATATGATGTTCAAAATGCTGAAATATTTTCTTTGAAATTGCCGCAAGAAACAGAACAAATGCGCTTTTCTGGTGATTTTTTCATTGAAAATTGTTCGGTTGAACGAAACACACAATCCTTAAACCTGGAAAATTGTTCGGGAAGGGTTGGGTTTTCTGAGAGCACTTTAACAAATCCGGAGCAAATTAAATTTCCCCGCAAATGCAAAGGCTTTTTTCTTAGCGATGTTAGGTTTCCCGAGGGGTCGACGGTGGATTTAAGCAATATCCGCTGTGAAGAATATTTTACTCTGGAAAATCAGGATTTTTCAAAAATAAACTTGATTTTACCTAAAGGCGTTACGATTAAACTCAAAGGTTCAACAAAGCTGCCGGAAAACATGGATTTTACCGGTTTAACATTCATGCAAAGGGGCAAGATATTAACGCCGCAAGAGTTGAACGCACAAAATGTTCAAAATCGGCTTAATGAAGTTAGGACAAAGCTTCAAGCAAAAAATACTCCGGCACCCCAAACAAACTCCAATGTCGTTGCCGGAAATCGTCTATCAATAGGTCAGATGCGTCAATTGCAGCAAGGAAACAAGCAAAACGGTTGATTTTACGTTTAATTATTGTCAGCCAAAAAATTAAGGAACAAATTTATTTGCGTCTTTCATGTTTAACATTATTGTATAGCTTGTTTTTCTTTACTTTGATGACCGGACGAACACCCAAAAGTTCCTGTCCGTAACGGCCCATTGTGGTTACGGAAGCTTTGCCGAGATTGCTGCCCAGACAAACAACCCAGATAGTATCCGATTTGACGGTATGCGCGGTAAACGCTCGCTATTGAAAATTGGCGATTCATTTAAAAAAATAATTATTGTAAAGGATGATGTAGCAGCCTATCAAGATGATGACGGTATTTTAACTTTAGGGTTAAAAGAATTTTTGTTAAATCCTAATTGCTTGGATATATAATTTCTTAGTAAGTTGGAAGAGAAATTAAGCTCTTATAATCTAAAAAGGTCAACTGTATTATTAATTTTTCAAAAATAAATCCGATAATTCGTTAAAATTTGCTCTTTTTAAAATCCTTAAAATCGGACTGAAAACTATGAGGAATTTCAACAATTTTATCCTAAAATTGAGTTGCAGAGGTGATCAAATTTCTAATGTTTAGTATCAAAACTTAATTGCTTTTTAGTTTTTTTATGTTTAAAATTAAGAAAACAGAAGAAAGAGAAACATAATGGTTTTAGAAAATAAGTTAAATATCACAAACCAGATTGAATTAAATAAAATGGAAGAAAAGCTTAGTAAAGAAAAAGCGAAAAAGTTGTTTGACAGTGGTAAAATCAACACCCTTAAAATCGGAACATTTGCCGGATTGAAGCAAATTCACAAGTTTTTGTTTGAAGACATTTATAATTTCGCCGGCAAAATGCGTACGGTTAATCTTTCTAAGGGAAATTTTAGGTTTGCACCGGTGATGTATTTAGCACAATCTCTCAAAGCTATTGATAAAATGCCGCAATCTACCTTTGATGAAATTGTTGAAAAATATGTTGAAATGAACATTGCCCATCCTTTCCGAGAGGGAAACGGTCGCGCCACCAGAATTTGGCTGGATTTAATCTTCAAAAAAGAACTAAAAATGGTGGTTGATTGGAATAAAATTGATAAAGCAGACTATTTGTCAGCCATGGAAAGAAGCCCGGTTAGAGATATAGAAATCAAACACCTCTTAAAAAACGCCCTAACTGATAAAATTGATGAACGAGAAGTTTATATGAAAGGTATTGATGTCAGCTATTATTACGAAGGCTATGATGAATACGATATTCATAAGCTGTTGTAAGTTCAAGCAATTATCGGACTAAGGATTCTGAGGATTTTAAAGACTTGGGTAGGAGAATGAAGATGTTTGATAAAAGTTAATCCTCTCTGCTTTCTCCAATCAAAGCGGCTAAAAGTAAAACCAACCAAATTACTGGAACCCAACCAAGAAATAAGTTTACTTTATATATTTTGTCAGCATTTTTATTATCAGATGCTATTTTTGCTGGTAACATATAAATAAAGAACACCAACCACAGAACAACGATGAAAATTATTACAGAAACAGCTGTATTATCTTCACTTAATGCATTCTTTATAACATAGCCTGAACCATTTTCTGTTTTTATTTCAACCCATTCACCATTATCTTGGATAACTTCGACGGTCTTTCCTTCCAGTAGTTTTCCAATTATTTTACAATTTGTTCCAGCGCAAGAACGGATATTTAATACAGGAGTATCAACAACATAGCTTCCTGCGTTTGTTATCTGAGCAACAACTATAATTAAAAGAAAAACAATTAATTTTAAATATTTCATCACAAATCCTAATCAATTATTGAAAAATTCTATCGGTTCCCAACATATCTTTAATATTTTCTATATGTTGAATTTCCGTTTCCGCTTTATTTCCATTTTTAACACCTTTTTTAATATCTTAACAACTTGGTGTTTATTCTTATATTTAGCTAAAGGATTTTCTTGCATAATTGTATTTTCTACATCAACGATCTTATATCATTTTGTTACAAAAGCTCCTCTAGGAATAAAACTAATGTCTTTTAATTTACAATTGCCATAAAATACGACTACAGAATAAAAAGGCACACCTTTTTTCAGTTTTATTTTATAAGGGGCATAAAAAGTTACTGCTATGATATAATTAAAATTTCCATAATCAAAATGTTATGCTGAATAAATTAAATTTTCAATCATTTTTATCGGACTGGGATTTTAGAGGATAAGATACTTGGTTTTCTTAGATTTTCATCAAAAAGTCTGATAAGTCGGCTTAAAAACGCCTTTATAAAAACACTTAAAATCGGACTAAATAAGTGTTTGTTTAAAAACAAAAAATCCGCCCATTTGGCGGAAATATCAAAAATAGCGTACAAAGAATTTTGATGTTATTTTTATCTTTCAAATTTATAATCTTTAAGGATTTTCAACTTAGTTACATCAGCTCTTTCTGATTTTGCTTGGCTTTTATCTTCCGGAACAGAAAAATCTATTACATACTGATTAATCATATCAGCCGCTCTTTGGGTTTTATTATTGTTAGTTCCTTGGGCTTTTATAAATTCTATCGGAGCATAACCAGCATTTTGAGCAATGTTAGCCCCCATAATATTAGCAAAATCTTCAGGGGCTTCCCAGCCTATCGTGCCTATATAATTTCCGGGCAATCTACTTCTGTCAATCCCATGCGAAAGTTCGTGTCCCAGTAATACGGCCAAAGCATCATCATTTGCTTTTAAAGAACCCTGGGTAACAGATATGATAACAGAGCTTTTTATACCGTTATGTTGAGATTCTTGGAATCGGCACTCACCGTCGAAACCATCTCCTTCTATGATATTAAACACAATATTGTAATTTTCGGATAAACTTTTTAGAGCTGCATTTGCCGTCCCTTTTTGCGGATCAGAAATTTTTTTAAAAATTAATCTAACTCTATTTAATCCTTCCCGATCCTCAATATTTCTGTTTCTATTATATACATTCTTTATATTATGAGAATAACTCGTTTCCTTATCAAGATATGTTGGAAAATCTTTTAATCCAAATTCCTTATATAGATTTTCATAATGAGTCTGCAAATTAACATTTTGATTTATATGATATTTTTCAGTATCGACACGTTGCATATCATATAAAATATTAAAATCTCTCTCCTGTAATTTTTTATTTATATAATTATTAATAAATATCGTATCTTCCGGAGAACAGGTTGTATAATTATCCGGCTTATATTTTTCTATCAGCTGGTACATTTTGAGTGTTTCAATATCAATCATAATATCCCCTCTAACATTTTGTTTAATATAACATTTTATAGAATATCTTTCAATATATTATTTATCTTATTTTTCGTTTAGAATCCCCTATTATAACAACTCTTTACAAACAGTGCTTGCGGAAATCTTAAAAATGGTGCGCGTGACTTAAGCATTTATCGGACTAAAAATTATGAAGATTTTAAGATATTGAGTAGAAAAATTGAGGCTCTTTGTGACGTTGATGTCAGTT
>CALXZJ010000025.1 GCA_944393235.1 uncultured Alphaproteobacteria bacterium
TTTGATGGAATTAGTTCGAAGATTATCTGGTGCGTGGCATATTAAGTGTCTAATCTTCGAACAGGCTGAAATGCTTGTATATAAAAGAAAAAGTCGCTAAAACAGCGACTTTGCAAAATGTGGCTGGGGTGGCTGGATTCGAACCAACGAATGTCGGCACCAAAAGCCGATGCCTTACCACTTGGCGACACCCCAATCTTTTAAGGCATGCGCTATATGTAGAATAAAAAAATATTAAATGCAAGAACTTTTTTTATCATCTTCATATTATTTTTATCAGATAAAGAAAATTTTGGTATTAAAAAAGTGTTTTTAGTTTCTGCAACTATAATTTTAAAATAAGTTTATTTTATTTTGAAAATTGTTGTTGAAAATTGTTATTAAAAAATGTATAAAAAACTGCATTATTCAATAACCAGAGATAATCAGATGAATAATGTTGCAAATAAGTCGACCAGTGAGGTCGTAAAACAGTTTATGAAAATTACCGAAACTTCTGAAGTCTTTCTTTATGGCGGTGCTGCAATAGACCGGTATATTGATCATGATGCAAAAATTATGGATTATGATATAGCTATTGCTGATCCGGCTGAATATGCCAAAGCTATTAATCGGTTGCGTGATTGGGGATTTGAAGTTGCAAAGCCTCGGATTACCCATAACCTTTCAACAATTGCCAAACACCCTGATTTTGGTATTTTTGATTTGGCGTGTATGAATATTGAAAATAACGGTATTTATAATTTGGAAAAATTTTATATTCAGTTTTCAGCTGATTATCCGAGTGGTAGGGCCATCGATAAATATCATACGGTTCGTGCGTTAAGAGAGGGGCGCGCAGAAATTGTCAACAATCCGGATAATGAACCGGCTTATCATTTGTTGCGGCGTTTTGCAGTGTTGGCAGGAAAATATAATTTATCGTTGGTGCGTAACGGTATTAATAAAAAAACAATAGATATAATTGAGCGCCGCTTAAAAGAAACGCCTTTATCTAAAGAAAATGAGCATGATCGGGTGCGTTGTCTTTCCAGGTTTTTGGGCGCGGCATTGCGTGCAAAAGACACTTCGCGCTATTTGCGGGAAATCGGGCAAACAGGGTTATTGCGTTTTGCTTATCCGGAAATTAATAATTTATTGGTAAATGACAAGTTTACGGAAAGTGTAGATGTGCAGAAATGTAAAACTAAGTTTGATTTGGTACGGTTGATGTTGGATAAAACTCAAAATAAAGATGCATTGATTGATGAAATTGGTCTTTTGGCAAAACGTGAGGCGGATAGGGAAGAACCGAAATTACTTAATGAAATTCGGTTGGTTATGAGTGCGCCGGCATCTAAAAAACGTCTTGAGCGTTTACTTTATCCGGTTTTTGCCCATATTCAGCATAAGGGGAATAATAAATTATGAAAATTACAGTTTTAGGTTCGGGGTCTGCTTATGGGACGCCAATGATTTTTAACGACTGGAGCGGGGCGAATTCCGGCGATCCGCGCAATAGGCGGTTACGTGCTTCTGTTTTTTTGGAAGATGAAAATAAACGCTTGTTGGTTGATGCCGGTCCGGATTTGCGTGAGCAAATTAATCGGGAAGGTATTAGGGATTTTGATGCCGTGTTGTTGACACATGCTCATTATGATCATATCGGCGGTGTTCCGGAGTTGCCGCGCGCCAGTAAAATTCTGGGGCATAAAATAGATATTTTTGCATCAAGGGAAACGCTTGAGGAACTTAAAAACTGTTATGCGTATTTGTTTACAGGTATGGGCGAACCGGATAGTGGCGGGCTTGTCTGGCATGTGTTGCACGAAGGCAAAGAAAATGTTGCCGGTTTGGATTTAAACGTGTTTTTTGTGCCGCATCATCATATGCAAAGCAGCGGCTTTCGTTACAAAAATTTTGCTTATGTAACAGATTGGCAAGCGCTTCCGGAATATGCACGCACACAAATTGATGGGGCTGATTTGCTGTTGGCAGAGTGCAACAACGGCATGGAACCGATGCAAAACGGACACAGCAGTTGGCCGGAAATTGCGGAACGATTGAAAAACTTGAAAATTAACCGGGTTGTTTTGACGCATTTGTCGGCAAGGGTTGATTATCGGACTTTACAAAATCAGTTGCCGGAAGATGTACAAGTTGCTTATGATCGGATGGTTTTGGAGATTTAAAAGTAATGCCAAAATAAAAAAACGGTTTAAAGAAATTTTCTTTAAACCGTTTTTTTTTGATTAGATTGCTTTTACTTTTTCAGCAAAGCGGCAATGGCTTCAAGCACTTTCTTTCCTTCTTCGGTAGAAGCCAAGCTTTCCAGAAAACCGGCTGCGGCATATCCACCTTTGGGTGATAATGCATCGCTTGCATTTTTAATGCCGTCTGTTACATTTCCGGCACCGGCAATAATTTTAATATCGGCTTCTTTCAAGTTTTCGGCCTGTTTTAAGCCGACACGCTCATTGGCCTCAATTTGACGTGTCTTAACCAGATAATCCTGATAACCGGTATTTGAGCCGATTTCTTTGGCAAGTGCGGTTTGAGCCGTAACAGATGCCATCTGCATACGCTCCTCGGCATTTGCTTTGGCTTCGCCGACAACTTTGATACCTTTAGCCTCATTTTCAGATGCAATAAGCTGACCTTCCGATTCAACCGACTGCTTGGCCTTGGTCGCTTCAGCTTCAATGACCTGTGCTTTTTTGGCAATTTCGGCATTACGGGTTTTTTCAACTTCGGTAATGTCCATTTCTTTTTGCTTGGTCACTTTCGCCTCGTCTTTTATCTGTTGGTCTGCTTTTTCATTTTTAATACCGACAGATGCTTTGACTTCAGCTTCGCGTTGTCCGACAGTTTCAAGAGCGTCTTGTTTCTTTAGGTCAACGGCCTGTCTGGCAAGAATTTCTGCTTCTTCAGCCGCTTGAGAGTTTTTGGCTACCGTGATGCGTGATTCTTTTTCAATATCAGATTTTTTCTTTTTCATGATATTTTCAATCACGGTTTCATCTCGGGCATCGCGGATGTCCATCAATTCAATGTTTTTAACGGTCTGAACTCCCCAATTGGCCAATTGCTCACGAACGGCATTGGTAAATTTGGAACCATATTCGGCACGTTCGCCCATAATACATTCCAGTTGTTCGTTAGCCAGCAAAGAACGGGATGCTCCTTCAAGAATTCCGGTCAGCTGGCTGCGCAGTTCGCTGAAATCTTTAATACGCGTTGCCGCCAATTTGTAATTTGAAATCCTGAAAAAGGCCTGGATGTCAACCACAAAAGGCAACCTGTCTTTGTCATAGGCATTATAGTTGTTTAAATCTATGTCAAAAACAGATAAAGGCAAAACTGAAACATTGACACCTAAAACAGGTATCCAGACCGGCCATTCGTAATAGCTGTTTCCGGCAGAAACATCTACCACATTCGGCGTGTCGTCAACATTGCCGTAAATCAAAGTTTTTCTTCCCTGGCGGACGATGTGTACCTCGTTAGGGGCAACAACGCGGCGCAGCGAGAAAATTTGTCTTAGCGCAAACAGCAAGAGAACCAGAATAACAATACCTGCTGCAAGCAGAACCCAGCTTCCGGCTGTCATGATAACCAGAGGCGTACTCATTAAAAATGTGTTCATAAAAATAAGATTAAAAATTAATAAAATAATTTAAAAGAGAAGGTCTTTTACCTCCTTTATGTCATTTTGTCAATTGTTTTTTTGTTTTAAAACCCCTGATTAAACAGGGGTTAATTGTTATTATTTTCTGTTCTTGCGTTCCGAAGATTTTGAATTTTTGCTTCCGGCAGAAGAACTGCCCGCAGTTTCGGAAGATGAAGATTTATTGATAGAACATCCACAACTCATATTTTTTCTCCTGATTAGATATGTTATTTTGTGCCGTTATGGCAGTTTCTGATATAGTTTTTGATTTATCGGGGGCAAGGTGGCTTTTGGTTGATATGAAGGTGTTTTTATTTTTACGAAAAATAAAGAATGATTTTGTATTGTAAACCTAATGTTGTTTTTATAAGGATAATTCTATGCTGCTTTTGAAACACTTACCAATTCATTCGTTTAATGAAAACATTGCATATGTTAACAAAGAATGTACAGCCTATAAAGTAGACGATATTAAAACTATGGTGCGTGTTGAAATTCATGGTGGCTCGGTTCCTATAAGTGCGTTTTTAAATGTCGTGACAAGTAATCGTTTAGTTAAGCCAGGTGAACTTGCTCTTAATACGGAAGCATTTCGGGCAATCGGTTTGCCAGAGGGGGCAAGAGTTTCTATTGTTATGAATGAACCGCCGTTGAGCTTATCTGCCGTGCATAAAAAAATCCGCGGCGGGGTTTTGACTTTGAATGAATATAAATCCATTGTACATGATATTCAGATGCGCCGCTATTCTAATATTGATTTAACTTCATTTTTAACAGCTTGCTATTCGTTTTTTACGCCGACTGAAGCTGTTTGTTTTGTTAAAGCATTGTTGGCTGAAAAAAAATTGTATTGGGATGAAGAAGATATTGTTGTTGACAGTTATACTTTGGGAAATATCCCCGGCAATAATACAGATTTAATTGTTATGGCGATTGTTGCTGCTTATGGGCTGCCTATCCCGAAATCAATTGTTCGTGATAAGGGAATGAACTGTGGTTTCTCTAATACGTTGGAATTTTTTACAGATGTTGATAAGACAGCCGTTGAAGTACAAAAAATTATTAAAGGAGCCAGAGGTGCGGTGTTTAATTATAATATTCTTCCGGTATATAAAGAATTGTCAGTGTTGCAAAATGTAAGCAGTTATTTGAATTTTGATGATGAAATTTTTGCAGTTATAGAAATGTTGGCGGAAAAAGTTTCAGCCGGGGTGACGCATTTGGTGGTGGATATTCCGGTTGGTGCTAAAACTTTGGTCAAGACAACACAACAGGCTGTTTTTGTACGTAAATTTTTAGAGTATGCCGGTGATATGCTCGGTATTAATATAGATGCTGTGGTGACCGACGGACGTGAGCCGGTCGGTGCCGGAATTGGCGCTTTATTAGAAGCTCGTGATATTATGCAGATTTTGCACAATAAAGAAAATGCTCCGAATGACTTAAAAGAAAAAGCATTGTTTTTGGCCGGACGTATTCTGGAATTTGATCCAAAACTACGCGGCGGGCAAGGGTATAATGCGGCTAAAGAGATATTGACTTCAGGTCGTGCGCTGCAAGCATTTGAAAAAATTGTTGCCATGCAAGGCAAGACGAGACAAACTTCTGATTTGGGAATGTTGATGCGTGATGTGGCAGCCTCGGTTAGCGGAAAAGTACGGGCTATTGATGGCAAAATAATTCGTAAAATCAGTGTGCTTGCCGGAGCATCACAATGTCCGGGGGCAGGGGTATACTTGATGAAAAAAGCCGGAGATATGGTTGCAAAAGGTGAAACTTTGTATCAAATATATGCTTGTGATGCCGGTGCGTTTGCTTTGGCTAATTCATTTGCCGAAGCCGATAACGGGTATGAAATCAGTTATGATTAAAATAAAAACTCCGGATGTTTAGATATCCTTAGTTAAAAGTATACTATATCCGTTGTTTACTGTTTACGCGTCTTCAGGGCGTGACGGGAAAGTGGTGTGCGACAGACAGTTTATTCTAAATTTTCAATTGTACGATTGTTGGTGGCTAAGTCTTTAACTAAAAATGTTGTGAACTCAGCTTTTGAGTGTCTTTGAAAGATTAATTCGTGTCCCAAACAAAGACCGACCATGATATTAAAGTCGGTATGGGCATTGTTGAGATATTCTGCTTGTGATATCGGGTCACAACAAGGACCTGCCATTTCTTCAGAAATTTCTTTACCATCAAACCCGCTGTCACGGCAGCCCAAAATAAACACTTCAAAACCGGCTGCGCGTAATAATTCTGCCAGCTTTTCAGCATAAGGCTGTACAACAACGCAATTGGCAATCCCCAGACGCTTAAATCCGGATAATTTTGCGTAATCAATTAATTCCTGCAAGCGTGATTTGTTGGTCGATTTGGCTGTTCGATACATAATTTCTTTGTCAAATGAGGAGTAAATGCAAGTCATGTATATGGTCCTTTATATGGGCAAGCTCCGTTGTTTCCGGAGCTTGCTGTAAATTTTATTGGTCTAAGAAAGAACGCAGACGGCGAGAACGACTCGGGTGCTTCAATTTTCTTAGGGCTTTGGCTTCAATTTGACGAATGCGCTCGCGCGTCACGTTAAACTGCTGTCCGACTTCTTCCAAAGTGTGGTCTGTGTTCATGCCAATACCAAAACGCATGCGCAATACGCGTTCTTCACGCGGGGTGAGCGAAGATAAAATTTTGGTGCATGTTTCTTTTAAGTTAGAGTGAATGGCAGAATCTAAAGGCTGTAAAGCGCTTTCATCAGCAATAAAATCGCCTAACGAGGAATCTTCCTCATCACCGACCGGTGCCTCAAGGCTGACCGGTTCTTTGGCAATTTTCATAACTTTGCGAATTTTTTCCAAAGGCATAGACAAACGCTTGGCTAATTCTTCCGGGACAGGTTCTCTTCCCATTTCTGCCAACATTTGACGTGAGGTGCGCACTAACTTATTGATGGTTTCAATCATATGTACCGGAATACGGATGGTACGTGCCTGATCAGCAATAGAACGCGTAATAGCCTGACGAATCCACCATGTGGCATAAGTCGAAAATTTGTAGCCGCGGCGATATTCAAATTTATCAACCGCTTTCATTAAACCGATGTTGCCTTCTTGAATTAAATCCAAAAATTGCATGCCGCGGTTGGTGTATTTTTTGGCAATGGAAATAACCAGTCTTAAATTTGCTTCAATCATTTCTTTTTTGGCACGCTCAGCTTCACGCTCACCGCGTTTGATGGTATCAACCATTTTGCGGTATTCGCTTATTGGCAGGCCGCATTCTTCAGACATGTGGGCAATTTCGGAACGCAGAGTTAAAATTTCGCTGCCGTATTTTTCAACAAATGCTTGCCAATGCTTGTCTTTTTTGTGCGATATATCATCTAACCAGTTGGGATCTAGTTCAGATTTTTGGTAAGCTTCTAAAAAGTCTTCCCGCTTGATTTTGCAAGAGAGTGCATATCGCAGCAATTTTCCTTCCAACCCCATTAAGCGACGGTTTAATTCATTAAGTTGCTCAACCAATTGCTCAATTCGAGAGGCATTTAGGTGAATGGAACTCATTAATTCAATCAAGTCTTTCTTAACTTGAATGTACTTTTTTTCAACGCCGGGAGAAATTTTTCTTCCGGATAAAATGACAGCCATGCGCTGGGTTTGAATTTTTTTCAAATCATCATAGTAACTGGAGATCTTGTTTAAAATTTCCAATACGGGTTCAAGCAATGCGGTTTCCATTGTTGAAATGGATGTGGAGGCATGACCGGCGCCGTTGTCTTCATCATCGCCGAGTTCGGATTTGTCGATATCGCCGGATTCTAGAGAACGTTCGTCTTCATCGGCTTCCGTATCGGCAATGTCTTCGACTTCGTCTACCGTATCTTCAAGTTCTATATCCGGTTCAAGATCATCGTCAATTTCATCAAGGTTCTTTTCGGTTAGTTCTTTGGCAACCTTGTCTAAATCATCAACTTGAGTTTCTTCTTCATCATAAACCATGGCCTCGCTGTCATCGCCATACATCATTTCAAGATCAATGATGTCTCTTAGCTGCATGGTACCGGCAATAAGTTCGTCACGCCAGCCGGCAATGGCTTTTAAGGTCATCGGGCTTTCGCATAAGCCGCTTATCATCACCGTTTTCCCGGCTTCGATGCGCTTGGCAATGGCAATTTCGCCATCACGGGACAACAGTTCAACCGTGCCCATTTCTTTTAAGTACATGCGTACCGGATCATCAGAACGGCCAAGTTCTTTTTCATCAAAATTACCGCTTTCATCGGCATAATCGTCTTCCGATGTTTCTTCGCCGTTTTCAGCTTCAAAAGCGTCGGTTTCAGATTCAGAAATGATGCTGATGCCCAAATCTGAAATGCCTGACATAATATCTTCAATTTGTTCGGAAGATTCTTTTTCGGACGGAAGAGCTTTGTTGAGTTCTTCAACGGTAATGTAGCCTCGTTCTTTGCCCTTTTCAATTAGATTTTTGACCGCGCTGCCAAGCGTGTCAATCAATGGCGAATCAGCGTTATTCCCATCATAAAAGTCTTGATTTTCTTTCTCAGACATAACGTTCCTTAAAATCGATTTATGCGGAGCCTTCCGACTCCATGGAGTTGCTAGCTGCGTTCCTTTTAATGATTCTTATGAAGAATGTCAAGTATTACCTTGAGAATATAAGGATTTTTTTTTACTTTTAAAGAGAGCGCGACAGGTAAAGAAAACGCTTGCATTGAAAATATTTTGTTTTATGCTGTCAACAGTTTTGTTTAAATGTTTTGTTTTAAGGAAAAATAATGAAAATAAGAACCAGATTTGCCCCTAGTCCGACAGGTTATATGCATATCGGAAATTTGCGGACGGCTTTGTATGAATATTTGATTGCCAAATCACAAGACGGTGATTTTATTTTGCGAATCGAAGATACGGATCAAAAACGTTATGTTGAAGGTGCTACCGACATTATTTTTAATACCTTAAAACAAGTCGGCATGTATTGGGATGAAGGGCCGGATATCGGCGGCAATTTTGGTCCGTATGTTCAATCGGAAAGAAAAAAACTTTATGCTGAATATGCGCATAAATTGGTTGAGCTTGGTGGCGCACATTATTGTTTTTGCTCGAAAAATGAGGCTGATGAGCAAAAGGACGAGGAAGCTAATATTAAGTTTGAAGACCCTTGCAAGCTGTTATCGTTGGCGGAAGCTAAACAACGCGTGGCTGCCGGCGAACCTTATGTCATTCGTCAGACCATTAACAAAAAGGGGACGTCGTTATTTAAAGATGTTGTTTACGGCGAAATCGAAATTGATTATGATGAACTGGATGAAGGCGTTTTGTTAAAATCGGACGGTTTTCCGACCTATAATTTTGCCAATGTTGTCGATGATCATTTAATGAACATTACCCATGTGGTGCGCGGCAATGAGTATATTTCTTCAACCCCGAAGTATAATCTGATTTATGAGGCGTTCGGCTGGACGCCGCCGGTTTATGTGCATGTGCCGCCGGTGATGAAAGACGCACAACACAAGTTAAGTAAACGCAACGGCGATGCCTCGTTTCAGGACTTGGTTGCCAAAGGTTATCTGCCTGAAGCGATTTTAAATTATATTGCGTTACTGGGCTGGAATCCCGGGACCGAACAGGAAATCTTCTCGTTGGAAGAACTGAAACAAGTTTTTTCCATGGATAGACTCGGCAAATCTCCGGCTATTTTTGATATTACCAAGCTGACCTGGATGAACGGTTGTTATATTCGGGCTTTGCCGCCTCAAGATTTTCATCGACTGGCTTTACCATATTATGAAAAATGCTTTACCCGCCGGCTTAATCTGGAATTTTTAAGCACCGTTTTGCAGCCGCGGGTGGAAACCTTGGCAGATATCTGTGTTCAGGCGGATTTTTTGGAAAATTTGCCCGATTATGATATTGCCTTGTTTCAGAACAAAAAAATGAAAACCGATGAGTTGATTGCTAAACAAGCTCTGGCTTTGAGTTTGGATGCCTTAAAAGATTTGCAAACTTGGGATAACGAAACGTTGTTTAATGTTTTAAAAGAACTGGCGCAGGATAAGGGCTTGAAAAACGGTCAGGTGTTGTATCCGGTACGTATTGCACTGTCAGGCAAAGAAACGACTCCGGGAGGTGCAACCGAGCTGGCGGTGGTTTTGGGCAAGGAAGAAACTTTAAACCGTATCCAAAAGGCTCTGGAAAAACTGAATTAAGTTATGAAACAAAAATGACCCCGCAGTTAACGGGGCCGTTTTTGATTTATATTTTTGTTTTATACCAAGCGGCTGTTGTCAATAGCGGCTTTAATCAATGATACAAACAGCGGATGCGGTGCAAAGGGGCGCGATTTTAATTCCGGGTGGAATTGCACGCCGATAAACCAAGGATGTCCCGGACGTTCCACAATCTCCGGCAGTTTGCCGTCGGGCGATTTTCCGCTGATAATCATGCCGCCTTGTTTTAAGGTGTCTTCATATTTCATATTCACTTCATAACGATGGCGATGGCGTTCGGAAATGTTATCGACTCCATAAATTTCATGCACTTTACTACCGGTTGTCAGATGACACGGGTATGCACCCAAACGCATGGTGCCGCCCAAATCACCATCTTTGGTGCGGATTTCTTTGTTGCCGTCTTTATCCCATTCGGTCATTAAGCCGACGACCGGTTCGCATTCAGGATCAAATTCGGTGGTGTTGGCATTTTTGACGTTGCAAACGTTGCGCATGGTTTCAATCACCGCCATTTGCATCCCGAAACAAATGCCCAAAAACGGAATCTTGTTTTCACGAGCATATTTCACGGCTTCGATTTTGCCTTGTGTGCCGCGTTGTCCGAATCCGCCAGGGACAATAATGGCGTTGACATCGTTGAGATAATCTCCGGCCGGTTCGGATTCCAGTTTTTCCGAATCTATCCATTTGATTTTGACCTGATAACGATTGGCAATGCCACCGTGTTTAATGGCTTCATGGAGCGATTTATATGCTTCCAGCAGTTTGGTGTATTTGCCGACCACGGCGACAGTCACTTCGCCTTCGGGGGCTTTGATGGTGTCGATAATTCTTTGCCATTTGCTTAAATCAGACGGTTCGTCGGTGGAAATGCCAAAATGGCGGCAAACGGCGGCGTCCATGCCTTCTTGGGAATATGCCAACGGAACAAGGTAGATGTTGCTGACATCTAAAGCCGTGATGACATTTTCTTCCTTGACATTACAAAACAAAGCGAGTTTTCTCTTTTCATTTTCAGGAATCGGCATTTGCGAACGGCACAAAAGCATATCCGGTTGGATGCCGTATTCCTGCAGTTTTTTAACGGAATGTTGGGTCGGCTTGGTCTTAAGTTCGCCGGCAGTGGGAATAAACGGCAGCAACGTTAAATGTACGAACATGACGCGGTCGCGTCCCAAATCATAAGCAACCTGACGAATCGCTTCCAGATAAGGTTGACCTTCAATATCGCCGACGGTGCCGCCGATTTCGCATAAAACAAAATCTTCATCGGTCAGGTTTGAGGTGATAAAATTTTTGATTTCATTGGTCACATGCGGCACAACTTGAATTGTGGCGCCCAAATATTCGCCGCGGCGTTCTTTTTCAATTACGCGTTGATATATCTTGCCGGTGGTGATGCTGTCATTTTTGGTGGCAGCCACACCGGAAAAACGCTCATAGTGTCCCAAATCTAAATCTGCCTCTGTGCCATCGTCGGTGACATATACTTCACCATGTTGATAAGGGCTCATTGTTCCGGGATCGACATTAAGATAAGGATCGAGTTTGCGCAAGCGTACTTTGAAACCATGTCCTTGCAGTGTGGCAGCAATGGATGCGGAAGCCAAACCTTTGCCCAAAGACGAAACAACGCCGCCGGTGATGAAAATAAATTTTGTTTTTGGATTAGTCATGTTTTAAGCCCTCGTTAATGTTAATTATTTTATTGTTTTTCTACATAATTTTTAAAATAAATTTGATGTTATCATATCATTTTTAAAAGTGATAAAGGCACCTTTCTTGGGAAGGTGCCTTATGTTTTGTTGCTTTATCATCAACTTGCTACTTTGTTGCCGGAACGGTTGGAACATCAGGGACGGTCGGAACCGTCGGAGCCGGTGCTTCTTGGGAGATTGGCGCAACATCCAAAATAGAATTGCTTTGACGTTCAGCACCTTTGTAATACAAGCACAATGAAATACTGGTGATAAAAAAGATTGTTGCCAGAATTGCCGTCATGCGGGTTAATAAATTGCCGGTGCCGCGAGCGGTCAAAAAGCTGTTGACGCCCGAACCGCCGCCCAAACCATTTAAAGCACCGCCGCCGGAACGTTGCATTAAAATAACAACGACCAGAAAAATAGCTGTTAATAGATGAATAACTAACAATACAGATCCCATTTTGTTTCCTTTTCTACCTTATAATTACTTTTTGCAGACAGAAGCGGCAATAGCCATAAAATCAGAGGCTTTCAGGCTGGCACCACCGATTAAGCCGCCATCAACGTCAGGCAAAGCAAGCAGACCTGCCGCATTTGCCGGTTTCATGGAACCGCCGTATAAAATACGCATTTTATTGGCGTTGCCTTTGCCTAATTTTTTGGCAATGACTTTGCGGATGGCAGCATGCACTTCCTCAACATCGTTGGTGGTCGGCGTTTTGCCGGTGCCGATGGCCCAAACCGGTTCATAAGCAATCACCGTATTTACAGCCGTTGCCGAATCCGGAACCGAGCCCATAATTTGTTTGGTGCAAACATCAATGGTTTTGCCGGCGTCGCGTTCGGCTTCGGTTTCGCCGATGCAGATGACGGCTTTCAAGCCGGCTTTGTAGGCAGCTTCGGCTTTTTGGCAGATAAGAGCGTTGCTTTCGTTATGGTCGGCTCGGCGTTCGGAATGGCCGAGAATAACATAAGAGCAGCCGCAGTCTTTAAGCATAAGCGGGCTGATGTCGCCGGTGTGGGCACCTTTTTCAGCAGTATGGCAATCTTGAGCGCCTAAAGCGACTTTTGAACCGCGCAGCGCTTTTTTAACCGTGGTTAATAATGTAAACGGCGGACATACCAAGAACTCGCATTCTGCTTTCCCGAGTTTTTTAACCTCAGCAGCAACTTCTTTGGCTAAAGTTGTGCCCTCAGCCAGCAGACCGTTCATTTTCCAGTTGCCGGCAATCAAGATTTTACGTGACATTTTTTCTCCAAATTCAAATTAAAAAATATTTATTGGCTTTCTTTTAACACATCATTTTTGTTTTTTCCAGTCAAAAAAACTTTTCAACAATAAAAAAACGGTGAAAAAACTTTTCAACACGGATATTTAATAATTGCATAAATAATTTATTAATTTATAATGCAGCCAAAACATATTTATGAGGATAGGAAACAAACATGATAAATAAGTTAGCAAAAGCACAGAAAAGCTGGATTGCAAAGTTTATTCTGATTTTGACGGCGTTGAGTTTTATGTCTTTGTTCGGGGTGACCGGATATATTAACAGTGCCGGCAGCAACCGTACGGTTATTAAAGTGGATAATATTGAAATTTCACAAGCGCAGTTTTCCTATCTGCTGCAACGTGAAATTAATACTGCACGTCATTTGCTGGGTGATCGTTTTGATTTGACTGATGAAATGCGTCAGGCTCTTATTCAAGCTCAGACACAACAGCTGGTGCAAGATGCTGTTTTGGATCGGACAGAGGCTAAATATCATGTTTCTTTTCGTCCTGCACTGGTACAGAGTGTTATTTTTAATGATCCGGCGTTTAAAGATGCTTCCGGCAATTTTAATCGTGATGTTTTTCGGCAGGTTTTATCAAGAGGCGGAACAACCGAGGAAGAATTAGTTGCTGATATTGAACGCGATTTAACACGTCGGCTTTTGATTAATATGCCGGTTGAGGGTATTAATGTTCCGGAAGTTTTGCGTCGTGCCGAAGAGCTGGCTGATAATAAACGCCGTACTTTCAGGTATGTTATTATTCGACCGGAAGAAGTTACCGTTGACCGGAAAATCAGCGAAGATGAGGTTGAACAATATTATGAAGATTTTGCCCCGAACTTTATTGAGCCGGAGCGCCGCGACGTAACAGTGTTGCTTTTATCCATGAAAGATATTGCCGATAAAATGGTTGTTGATGATGAGGAAGTTAAAGCATATTACGAAGAACATAAAAATGAGTATGAGACTCCGCAAACACGTCAGGTGCTGCAAATGATGTTTGCTGATGAACAAGAAGCAAACAAGGCGTATTTTGCACTACAAAGCGGGACGGATTTTTATAAAGTTGCCGAAGAAGTTGCAAATCAATCCAAAGAAGATACGGATTTGGGTTATGTTGCAGAAGATGAATTGGTTTATGAGTTGTCCGCAGAAGCCTTCTCACTGCCTAAGGGTGGCTATACCAAACCGGTACAGGTTGGCGATATGTGGCAGATTTTAAAAGTTGCCGATATCAAAGCCGGTGAGAAAGTGCCGTATGCAAAAGCAGCCGCAGATATTCGGGAAATTTTGAAAAATGAGCGTTTGTATGACGAAAGTTATGAAATTTTGACCAATATGGAAGATGCTTTGGCTGCCGGAAGCAGTCTGGAGGCTTTGGCAAAAACATATGCGGCGGTTTTGCTTAATGTTCAAGGCGTGGCTGAAAATAAAAGTGTGGTTTCGGT
The DNA here is from genome assembly GCA_944393235.1 of uncultured Alphaproteobacteria bacterium. Lineage (GTDB taxonomy): Bacteria > Pseudomonadota > Alphaproteobacteria > RF32 > CAG-239 > CAAFZY01. The sequence goes on from CALXZJ010000025.1 coordinate 14,323, forward strand.
TGCGCCGGAAGCTGCCTTTTTGCTGCAGAATATGGATTTTATTGATACGGTATTTTCTTACAATGCCGGTGAAATCAGCCAAGTGTTGGAAACAGAGGACGGCTTGGCTGTGGTCAGAGTGGATAAAGTTATCGAATCGCACCCGAAAGATATAGATAGCGTTCGTGGTGAAATTGAAGAATTGTGGACAGTTAATGAAAAGGCGGCAATTGCCCAGGAAATGCTTAATAATCTGATGTATGATTTAGAAAACGGCGATGCATTGCCTGCAGCTGCCAAACGGTATGGTTTGAAGGTTTATCGTTCGCAGCCGGTAACGCGTAATGAAACATTTGCCAATATCGGATATGCCGATATTCGTGAAATGTTTACCGAGCCGCTTAATACACCAAAGCAAATTCAACAAGGTGATGATTATGTTATTGCCGTTGCCGAAGAAGATTATAAAAATTCGGCGCCTTTAAGCGAGAACGAGCAATTGCTTATTAAACGAAAAGCGTATCAATCGCTTTTGACAGATTATGCTGAAGCAATGTTATCAAGCTTTGCTGATGAATATGACATTAGTATCCAGTATAAGTTGCTAGGCTTTGAGTATTAAATTATCAAGCCGCCGAAAGGCGGCTTTTTGAATTGAGGTGTTTTAGGATGAAAATTGTTTTTATGGGTACGCCGGATTTTGCGGTGCCGGTATTGGAAAAGCTTATCAATGAACATGATGTTGTTTGTGTTTATACACGCGCCCCTAAAGAAGCCGGTCGAGGTCATAAGTTGACTAAAACACCGGTGCATCTTTTGGCTGAAAAGAACGGGATTGAAGTGCGGACACCTAAAACGCTTAAAAATATTGCGGAACAAGAAAAATTTGCCGCCTTGCATACTGATGTTGCCGTGGTGGCGGCTTATGGTTTAATTTTACCAAAAGCGGTTATTGAAGCGCCAAAGTTTGGGTGTTTGAACGTCCATGCCTCATTATTGCCGCGGTGGCGCGGGGCGGCGCCGATACAGCGCAGCATTGAGTTTGGCGATAAAGAAAGCGGGGTGACGATTATGCAGATTGTTGAAGCTTTAGATGCCGGTGCTATGTATGCCAAAGCCGTGGTACCGATTACGCCGGAAACCACCGGCGGTGTTTTACATGATCAGCTGGCAGCGGCAGGGGCTGATTTGATGCTTGATGTTTTGCACAATTTGGAACACATTACCCCTCAAATGCAAGATGAAGAATTGGTCACTTATGCTGCAAAGCTTGATAAAAGCGAATGCTTGTTGGATTTTTTGCAACCGGCGGAAGTGTTGGAGCGAAAAATTCGGGCATTTAATCCGTTCCCGGCGATGTTTTTTGAATATCTGGGCGAACGTTTTAAGGTCTTGTGGGCAAGTGTTGTTGATATGTCGGGCAAAGCAGGGGAAATTTTGGAAGGGAAAGAAAGGCTTGTTATTGCCTGCGGTGATAAAGCACTTGATATTAAACAAATTCAGCGGCAGGGCAAAAAATCCATGCCGACCGAAGAACTATTGCGCGGCTTTGCGTTTGAAAAACATCACATCTTGCATGCTGAACAATAAGTTTTGTTGTTCAGTATATGTGTTCAAGAGATTATATTTTTATTTCATATAGTGGCGGCAGCGTGTATGAAACATCGGTGTTGACATCAGGAGAGCTTTTAGGCGAGGCGTTGCTGCCGTTTTCTGCATTAACGGGAACTTTGGTTATGGGTTTGTCAGGCAGACTTAAGATGTCTCTTAAACTGTCGTTGAAGAGCTCTTGCAGCTGAGAATGTATGCCGCGATAGTTTAAAAGTTTATAGATAACATATTCTCTTATTGAAACATTGTTGTTTTCTAAAGCATCCTGATAAAGTTTTTCAATTTCTTCAATACCTTCCATGGTTTTGTTTTTGCCGCTGTTGAGCATCCCGAACATATAATTTTTGGTGTCGTAAAAGCGCTTGGTGTATTCTTCCATAATATCATTAAGGTCTAGATCACGGGTTATGTCTTTACGAGGTTCTATAATCCATTTGTCTTGTAGGAGAGAATATAAACCCATGATTTCGAACGTTTTGGTATTTAGCTTTATGTCAACAAAACGACCGTTGACTTCAAATCGGCTATTGGGAAAGGCGCTGAGTTTTAGAGCGTTTAACAATTGATTTATCAGTATTTCGTTTTGAGTGAGAAAAGTGCAGTTTTCATGCGAAATTTCAATCCGTACATCAAGGTCTGACTTTTCATGGTAAAAGTAGCTGGCGGATGAACCGTTCAGGTAAATATCGCGGATGGTTAGCTCCGGGGTTTTCAACAAGCTGCGTTTGGCAACGGATTCAGCTTGTGCAAGCAAGGCTTTTCTTAAATCCGGATACATTTTGCCATGAGAATCAAAGATACGGACATCTAACGTATCATTTGGGGTTAAAAGCCTGACGGCAATATCTTTCATTTGAATTACACTCATGGTTGTTTCATCCCTGCGGCTCTAGAAGAATCGGAAATATAATTTAAAAACTGCATGTATGCGCCTAAATGTTTGAGCAGCCGGTATAAATTATAGTTTTCACAGTATTCGTGTTCTTTGAAAAACTCTTTAGAATCAAAGGCTTGATTTCTTAAATTTTGCAGATAATTTAGTGCTAGAGGGTAGCTTTGTGCGGTTAAGAGTCCGCTTGGTGTTTTTTCTAAACTATCCATATATTGTTTGAGGTTTTGATAATAAACGGCATATTTATCGGCAAGCTGTTCAGGGGTAAAAGCAAATGTTTGATGTTCCGGTGCGCTAATCCATTTATCATGAAGCAAAGAGTAATGATTGCGACCGGTGCGGCGAACGTCATCTGCCGGCAAAATGCCAAAATCAACCGGATGACCATAAAATAACGGACGCCAGTATAAAGTTGATAAAAATTTATCAATAGCTGCCAAAAGACGTTTGGACGTCTTGGGGTCATCAGGTACGGCGTTGTCAACAAAGATGAAAAAATCAATATCGGAACGGTCATTATAAATATAGCTGCACATACTGCCGGCTAAAACAACATCAACAACTTTAGCATAAGGAAAAAAGCAGACAAAACGTTTTTGCAAAGTTTCAGAAATAAGCTGCAATTTGTTTTTGACGATATTGTTCAAACAGTTGTTTTGATCAAACAAAAGCGGTGATAGATATTCATGGTTTTGTAAAATGCTTGCTGCTTCGGCAGCTATGTTTTTTGTTGGTTCCATTATTAAAGCAGATATGTCAAGTTGATATTTATTTATAAATCATGCTATATATTAAAGCGTTTTTTTGATTTTGCAATTTTAAAGAGTCTGGTGGGGATAAGTTTCTATCTATCGTCATGCCACAGCTGAGCACCGCTCGGCAGTTCAGGCATCTCTTACCATGAAAAAAAAGCTCACACATTTTCAGTGTGAGCCTTATTTTGTTAATAATCATATGTAACTTGGACACTTTTTATGTTTTTATTATTTAGTTCATCATAAATAAAACATTCCTTATACATATGATCCTTGAATGTCACTGTTTTTGTTGTACCATATGACATATTCGCATTATGGAATCCTATAGCAATATCATCATTAGCCCAATAACAACGATCTTCAGAGAAATCATCTCCATTGCTTACAGGAAATACAGAGCAAAGTTTTATTTCCTTACCGGAACTTACATAAACGCCGGATATTGTGGATCCGTCACATATTCCGCCACGGCGTCCCGAACTTTGAGGTGTAGAACAGTTACCTGTCATATCGCTTAATATATAAGCAATTTTATCGCCTTCACCGACTGTTGTTAAACATCTATAGCTGTAGCTACCGTTTGGATTTTCAGTACGTCTGATCCAAATGCCATAAATTTGACATTGCCATCTAATGGTAGAACCACCGTCTAAACATTCATTACAGAACATTTCTGGACTCGTCAGATCCTTATCAGAGGAAATAAGATAATCATCATATATGTCACAGGGCAATATACATGTATTATTGTAAATAACATATCCCTCGTATTTGCAAGAATCTAACTTATACATTATGGTTGAGCCTGTATTACATTCAGAACAAATGCCGAGATCAGGGCATTTAGTTAAATTATAGCCGTCACATTTGTTGTCGGCAACGCAGGTATTACCGGATAGTTTATACCCCTCTTTACAAGAATCAAGTTTATATTTGGTGGTTGAACCGTCATTACATTCAGAACAAAATCCGTTATCAGGACATTTGGTTAAAGGATAATCCGAACAGTCCATAAATTTTTGCGTAACACAAGCTTTATAAGAAGTGTCGAACGGGCAAAGAAGATAATGCTTACAACCAACGACATCATCTTTAGAATATCC
>CALXZJ010000026.1 GCA_944393235.1 uncultured Alphaproteobacteria bacterium
CATCTTAATCATGAGCTCGCTCATCCTAGCCTATATCTTACTAAACTCTTAAAGAATTTCCTTCAAAGTTCCCTTAATATATAGACCTCATATCTCTATATGCCGCCTATATATCCTCTTTGTATTTTCTTGTTTACCATGTTTTATAACTTTCCAACACTCCCGCGTTGGTGAGACCGCTTATACCTACTTCTTCTTCCTTTGTCAATAATTTTTTTACTATTTTTTTTGTTTTTTTTGCGTTTCAAACTTAACCATCTGAAAATTATTAATTTTAAATTTAAAATTCCGTTCGAATAATATCTTGTTATTTTCTTTTTATTAACTTTAAACCGATATGCTATTGGCAATATAAAAAAGGAGAAATTTTGGTGATGATAAAAAAAGTTATTAAATACAATCTGTTAGCAGTTGTCTTATGCTTTATCCTAACCGGATGTGCTACAGAAACATTTGAAATCAACGGAATCGATGGTTCGCCGATTCCGCCGGCATTTGCAAATTTTCCTGATGTCCCCTTCCCTGAGCAAGCTTATATGGAACTTGGCGACACCAAAGCTTTGGGCAGCGGTGATAACTGGATTGGCAGTTTGGTTTATACCGCACCTTACAACGCCAGCCGGATTTTTGATTTTTATGTTTCAGAAATGCCGAAAAATCGCTGGATTGAAGTTGCCGTTGTCCGTGCAAGAATTAGTCAAATGACTTATTATCGTGAGAATCGCGCTGTACAAATTTTAATTGAATCGACAGGTGATAACGAATCTCTTGTCACAATCACAGCCATTCCGAATCAGCTTAATATTAAATAAGTCTCGGAGAGCATTATGAAGTTTAATTTTTTTACATTCGGCGGCTCACAATTTTGGGAAGACGTGTTCTTTTACCAAAAATGGCGAATCCAGCGCAATTATCATTCGAAAATATACCGCTTGCTTGACAATTGGGATATTAAACGTGCTGAAGGAAGTTTTGAACAATGCCGGAAAGCGTTTGTTAAATATATAGAAGTGTATGAAATTCCTCGTCAAAGCGGGGAACTGATTATTTTGCTGCACGGCTTAGGAAATACAAAAAATGTTTTTCGCCGGTTGTGGAAAGATTTAACGGCAAACGGTTATAATGTTGCTGCAATTAATTATCCTTCAACACGCAAACCCATGAAATATCATATCCGGCAATTGGAGTTTTTCTTAAACCATTGCGAAGATATCAGTAAAGTTTCTTTTATTACAAAAGGAGCCGGATGCTTGTTGTTGAGAATGTTGATTGCCAATACGTACGGCTGGCAGGACAGCTTCCAAATCAATAAAATTATTAACGTGAATCCGATAAACGGCGGCAGCGACTTGTTTGAAATGTTATCAAGATTTGCACCATTTAATTTTATTTTCGGGCCGATGCTTAAAGAATGCACGCCCAAAGGCGCTCAATCTATATCCAAGCTGCCGGCAGATGCGCAAAGCGGCATCATTTTTTGCGAAACATGGGGACAAAAACTTTTTATGCCGATTATTGAGCGTTTTCAAAGTCTGCCGTTAAGATCTGAAATGACAGAAAAAGATTATGGTCAAGACGCCATCTATATTAAAAATACTTATTGCAATGTTTTTAATAATCCGGAAGTTTCTATGGCTTGTTTGAATTTTTTGAAAAAAGGATCTTTTAAGATTTAAAAATATTGTAACATAACTTGCTATATTTTTATGCTAAAATATGGTTTATACTAGTAAAGAGGTGGAAATGAAGTCGGTTCTGGTCAGTTTGTTAATGTTTATGGTGGTTTTAGGCGCTATGTATATCGGCGTTTTTGACGTGCTGGCCAGCCCTTATATGATGATTTTTGCCATAATATGCGTCATCGCCGCCCTGGGTTTTGCTTTCAAAGTTTTGGGAAGCCCTTGGACAAAGGATAAAGACCATGAACAAGATTAGAACTTTCTTCTTTATTTTATCTATCGTTTTTATTGCCTTGCTGTCTGCAAATGTTGTACAGGCGGCAGATGCCGCTCAAAAGGAGGAAGATGAGAACAAGTGTACAACAGAACAACAAAAAGCAATCATCGACGCTGCAAAAAAGAGTTTTAAAACAAATGCCGCAGCATTAAATGATCTTATAAAAGAATTTCAAGAGGGCAAGAAAGACGAAAACGGCAATTTGATTAATGGTATTGACCAGATGAAAGACATCGACGGGTGTGAAGACATTGTCAATGATGAATCTTGTGATGAAGAATACCTTTCAACTGATGGCGCGATAGAAGATTTGCTTGATGGCTATACAGAAAATGAGGGAGAGGACTATGAAATTGATCTGGAAGATTGGAACGATATTGACTGGACAGATCACAATTATACATGCATTGAAAATAAAGCAAAAGCGGCGGGTAACACAGCCTGTGCAGAAATGGCCAAAAAATTAGAAGAGAAACGACAAGAGATTATAGAAAAAATATCCGTGATGGAAAGGGAGGCCGTACTTATTCCATCAGACAACACGGTTAGCTGTTATGGCTGCGATGGTACGGAGGGCGATAATGCTACGAGATGTACTGCCGTTGATGGTAGAGGCAATGCCACAGCCGGTGCTTCCAGAGGCTGTCAGCCACTGCCGGCTAAATATGCGGAAATTAAATCATGTATTTTATGTCCGCTGTTTCAGGTTATTTTAGACACAGACCAAACAATGGCAACAAAATCTTACGATGCTTTAGCCAGCAGTTTTCGAAATGTGATTGTTGTGGTTTTGGCTTTGTTTATTGCTTATCAAACGTTGATTACCGTCAGCGCTTTTACAAAACAAGATACTGCAAAATATATTACAACATTATTGACGCAGGCATTTAAGGTTTTTGTGGCGGCATTGTTGTTGTCTAATTCAAGCTATATTTACCATTATGTTATTAATCCATTGATGACAGCCGGGCTTGAATTTGGCTTGGCATTGTTGTTTGACCCCGGGCTTTTACAAGAGTTTGAAACGCAGACCGCCGCCTCAAAATCCGCCATGCCAAGCGGTGTTATCGGTCAGGATTTGCTTGCAAGCGTGATGGCTGCCATCAGACTTTTCAGTAAAGCCGCCGCACAAATGCCGGCTATCGGTTCATCGCTTATGTGTATTTCCATGAATGAAGCCAGCAATATTCTGCCTGATTTTTCTATGTTGATTGAGGGCGTTTTGGTTTTTGCTTTTGGTTGGGCAATTGCGCTTTCCTGCTGTTTTTATTTATTAGATTCGGTTGTTCGGTTCGGTATTTTCTGTGCATTGCTGCCGTTTCTAATTGCCTGTTGGCCGTTTAAGGTTACGGCATCTTATACAAAAACAGGTTGGGATATCTTTATGAACGCTTTCTTTAACTTTGTAATGATGGGTATGGTTATAAGCCTTAACAGCGAACTTATCAGTCAGGCTTTAACCGGCGGCAAAGGCGGCATGGAAGCATTGGAAAATGCAATTAACGGTTCAAATGTTGATACATTAAAAGATTTAATGGATATCAGCGGTACCGATTTTCTGGTTTTGGTGGCATGCTGCATGTTTGCCTTTAAGTTGGTGGGGCAGATTAATGAACTTGCTAATCAGGTATCCGGTACCAGCGGCGGTACAGGCATCGGTAACAAAATCGGCGGCGCGGCGGCACAAGCTGTTAAGAAAACAGCCGGAACTGCTGCTAAAATCGGCGCTCATGCTACCGGCCTTGATAAAAAATGGGATAATGCTCAAAGAAAACTCGGCCTTAAACCTCCCAAATCCGGATCCGGCGGTGCTCAAAGGCCAGGCGGTTCCGGCGGCGGCTCAGAAGGAGGCTCTACAAACAACGAAAACAAAGGCGGCGACAGTAATGGCGGCGGTTCCGGCAACAATGGCGGCGGTAATGGCGGTTCCGGCGGCGGCGATAAAGGCGGCGGCGGAGGCGGCGACAGTAATGGCGGCGGTTCCGGCAATGGTTCGGGTGATGGTGGTAACAAATAAAGGATGAAATTAAAAAAATTTATGTTGTCGTTGTGCAAGTTAATAATCTCAAGGATTGAAATAACATGAACATAAGCTGGCAGGACATATTCAAATTTTTGAAAACAGGGCTGATGATTTTTGCCCTGGTGTTCTGTCTTGCTGCCTGCACCTCTGATAAAGAAGGCGGTAATGTTACCGGTATTGAACTTGAGGGCGAAGAAAGCGAACTTGATGAATATCAGCGTTCCTGCTGGCAAGCCGGGTTGTTATCCATGTTTTATGACGCTATGGCAGAATCTTCCATGAAAGCTTATCCGAAAGTTACAAAAGGAGCCATGCCTTTTATTATGGTGGCTTTTGCCATATGGCTGTCTTTTAGAATCTTGAAACATGTCAGTTCAGTGGTAGAAGAATCGCCGGCAGAAGTTTGGACCGAAGTTTCCCGAATGGCGTTTTTATGTATTTTTTGCGGTTTGCTTGCTTCTTCAACAACATTTTTACTGTTTACCTTAAATAAATTTATCTTTCCGGTTTATTATGCCTTTTTGGAATACGGCAGTCGAATCGTCGAACTTGCCGCCGACGGCGAAGATGTTAACGGTGAAGGACAGATGTTGGGCGATACATGCATATTTTATACCAATTCGCTTGTATGTACAGCACCGGAACTTGAACCGGTTTCCTATGCCGGCGGTGCTGCAACTTTTCCCAGCGGACCATCAGAAATGATGCAATGTCTGGTTTGTGCCACAAGCGATCGTATGCAGCTCGGCTTTGTTATTGCTCATGAACTTTTGGCTGCCACCAGTTTGTCAAGCTGGGTTTCCGGTGCTACCGTCTATGTCATCTTTTTGTTTGTTAAAATATCTTTTGTGTTTTATCTGGTTGACAGTATTTTCCGAATGAACATTATTGTTATTATTTTACCGTTTTTGATTTTGGCCGTGCCGTTTAAATTTAGCCGAAAATGGGCAAAGGGCGGTGTTGAAACCATCTTTAACTCTTCAGCAACCATGATGTGTATTGCCGTTATCGCAACCATGGCTATGCTTGCCATGCAGACAATCATTAAAGACAATTACTCTTTGGGTGACAAACAGGCTTATCAGGATTTTGGCGTTATTATGCTTTCAATGGTCTTGATTGCTTTTTTGGTCTTAAAAAGTGTCGGGCTGGCTGTTAGTTTGGCTGATTCTCTGGTTGGCGGCGGCGGCGGAACCAATTTCCAGAAGAAAATTGCCAAATTGGCCGCATGGACAGCCAAACTTTTGTTTAATGCCGTTACGGCCGGTGCCGGCAAAGCCATCACCAGCGTTGTTGACCGTTTTGAAAAACTACGTGAAATCAGAGAAAAAATCAAACGCGCCAGAGATAAAACAAAAGCAGCCATGGCAAAAATGTCCGGCCGAGTCAAAGAAGATGAGGATGAATAGTCATGATGCGATATTTTGCTTTTTCCAAAAAATCTTTGCAAATTGTGTGGTTCTTGTTGGCTTTCATCAGTGGTTGGTGTTGTTTTGCCGGGGTTGCTCAAGCTGATTTAAATTCCGGAGGTTCTATCATTTGCGGTTTGGCAACAAATGGGGATCCTATTTATTGTCCGCGAGAAACAAGTTATTGCTATTTATGTGAAGAAGAAATTAGATATTACATTTTTAATATAAAAGAACACAAAACAGAATATAGATGCCTAAGCAAGACAGTACCTGTACCTGAAAACTGCACGCGTGCTGACAGCGGCGGCAAAACCGGTGAAGGCTATACTTCAATTTTTGATTTGGAAGTTTCATCCTCGAGAGATAAAGGCCAAATGTGCGTTGTTGATAACTTCAAAACCATATATTTATCCACTTGTTACAGTTGCGAAATTGTTTCCGTTTTGGTATCTGCGTTTATACGTGCCGGCGCTAAGGCTTATGAGGTGTCGCGCCAAGCCGGAAATGTCATTTTGGTGGTTGCCTTGATTTTGTGGATCGGATTTTTTGTGTTGAAAAATATTTCTTCATTTACAACGGTTGAGCCGATGAAGATGCTACAAGATTTGCTGGTACAGCTGTTTAAGGTGTTTCTGGCTTTTGTTATTCTTAATTCCGGCATTCAGACTATTTTGCACTATACGTTGGAACCCATCGTAATGGCCGGTACAGATTTCGGCTCGGTTATTTTGTCTTCTACAACCGGTGTTAATGCTGAAGCAACGAACAAAAATGCTCAAGAAACTCTTAACACGGGAGGCAGCCAATGATTAAAAAGCTGATTCTTCTTTTGTTTTTATGCATGTGCACGGCGGTTTGTGCTCCGGATACTTGGGCTGCTGATAATACGACGTTAAGTCTTGCCGAAAGTCTTGATGCTAAAACCAACAATACAAAATATGGCAAACGGTTGACTTCAAGCGAAAGAGATGCCATCTGCGAAAGGCTTAAAAGCATGCGTAATGCAAAATTGGCTGAAAGCACAAAAGACAAGGGCAATGCATCAAACGCATCTATAAGCGGCGGCGGTATTATTCCTGATGCGGTGTTGAACAATATTTATAGTACCATTAAACAAATCAGCGATGCCACGGCATTGGTTATGGTTTTGGGACATGCATTGACTTGCCACGCCGTTCATGCCGAGAAGCAAAGCGTTACAATTTTGAAAGTTACTCTGTTCAGTTATCCGAATATTCCGGTATGGATGTGCGGCGCTATTATTTATTTTGTCGGATTTATGTTGACATTGAGCGTGACTTTTTATCTGGTCGACATTGCTTTCAAACTTGGCTTTGCGGTGATTATGCTGCCAATCGGTATAGCTTTATGGCCGTTTCCGCCAACTAAAAACAAACTTACCATTATTGTCAGTATTATCTTAAAAAATGCGGCGATATTTACTTTCTTGGCCTTGACCGTGTCTTATGCTTTGAATCTTCTTGATAAAGCCAGCGTCGGTTTGAATGAAACTTTCATAGGGATTACTGCCAGTAATACTGATATCATTTCAAAACGCTTCAGTTTAGCCAGTAAAAACTTTTTGATTATATTGTTTGCGTTGGTTTATGGTCTAAAACTTGTGGGGTCAACAATCAGCGATTATGTTGACCAGTTTTTCCCGGACAAGGCTTTTGGCGGCGGAAAATCGTCATCGCCTATTCATGGCAGCATGACGCAGGCTATGGATTTTGCCAAGAAAAAAGTGGTTGCCCCGGTGGCTTCTTTTGCTAAAGATGTTGCCAAAACTCAAATGGGTCGGGCGACCGTTGGTGTCGGAAAAACTTTAAGCGGCGCTTATAATCCACAAATCAGGAAAGCGGCTCAGCGATTTAAAAATAATGCCAAGCAAGCTATCCATTATGCAAGACATCCGAGCGAAGCCGTTCATAAAGGGGCTCAAAGTACCGGTAAACTAGCCGGTGATGCTTTTAATGCCGTTTCAAAATCTGCTTCCCGCCTCTTGACCGGGACACTCGGACGGATTGTTCTTGGAAAACAAGCCAGTAAAGATTTGCAAAACAGAATTGACGCAAAGATTGATCAAAAAACAGATGCTATCAACAAATTTTCTGGCAAAGCAGCTCAAGCTATCAGCAAGCCTTTTGTGAAACTTGAAAAAAAAGCACGGGAAGTCAGAGACAAAGTTGTCGACACAGCAAAAAAAGTTAAAAAGAAAATCGACAATAGAGTAGAAAAGTTTAAACAAACAAAAGTCGGGCGCGGCATGATAAAGACTCGAAATGCTGTGCAAAACGGTGCTCGAAAAATTGCTCAGCCCATCAAACAAACATATAACGGTACAAAGAAACTTTATAATAACGTAAAAGCAAAATATAACGGTGCAATTGAGACTCTTGATAAGGCTCAGGCAAGTATCAACAAGTTCAGAAGTGCTTGGAGTAAAAAGGTTCACAATGTGCAAGATAAAGTATATCGAAAGATTTATACTGCCAAGCAAGCAACCCACCGATTCATTAATAAAATCTACGTACCGGGAAATGCTCTTAAAAAAGCGCTATTTCGATGGGCAGATACTTCTTTTGCCAAAGATGAAAACGATTCAATAATGAAATCTGTTAGAAAGGCTGTTGCACGCGGCTCCATAAAAGGTGTGGGAAGGCTGGTCGGCGGCGCAATCAATGCACCGCTGGGTCTTGTTGCAGAACCGCTAAAAATTGCGACAAGCATTCTCTCGGGCACATTAAACACTGCAACAACAATTACCGGCGGTGTATTCAGGGCACCGGTAAATATTGGTACTGCTATTATAAAAGCGCCGATTAAAGGAAGCAAAATAGTTCTTAAAGCGCTTAATGTTTCTAAAGTTGCCAAAAGCACCATCAAGGGTACCGGCGATGTTTTAACCAGGGTCGGTGAAAATATGCAGAAAAACTATAAAGAAAAAGGATACACGAATACTGAAGAAACAGAATGGGAAAAAGAGGAAAGATTAAGAGAAGAACTAGAAGAAAAAAGAAGACTCAATAAAACTTGGGAATAGAAAGGGAAAAGTTATGTCACTGGCAAAAAAATATAGTTTACGTTTGGTTGCAGCCATTTTTACGGCTGCAGCAGGATTATATTTGCTGCCGGTTTCAGCTTTTGCACAGCTCCTTCCTACTTCCTCGGGGTCTTCCAGTGATATTTTTGGCGATTATACCAATTTAGGCGGAGATTTTTTGAGCGGTTTTGCCGGCAACAGTTGTAAAAGTGAATGCAGCAACAGCACTTGCCAGTTAACGCTTAATAGCCAAGGCATTTTGTCTGAAAAATGCCCAAGCGGAAGACGTTATGACGTTGATCCATACTGTATTATGAACCAAAATGTTCTATCTGGAAGCTGTCTGGATACAATACCGGTAACCAGCATTAATCGTGTTTCCGAAACCAATTGTTATCGCGCTAATGGCGCCGGTCCAAACCCCAAACCCCGCAACCACCTTGGAACAGACTATGCTGCTGTGGAAGGAACCGCTGTAACAGCAGCGGCAGACGGTCAAGTTGTTTGGGCTAAAGAGATGGGTGGCGGCGGACGCGTTATTATTATCGAGCATGAAAAAAAATGCCAATGTACTTCCGGCAGCCAAAACAGCGGTTGTGATAATAAATACATAACTGTTTATATGCATTTGAAAGGCTATGCCGTTAACGGCGGCAGCGTCAAGCGCGGCGATGTTATCGGCTGGGTTGGCGGCTCAAACTACTCGAGCGGAACCGGAACTTTATGCGATTGGCCCAATAAAAAGAACGGCTGTTCTCCATACGGTCCGCACCTGCACTTTGAAATCCACAGCGGCGGCTGGGAAAAAGGTTATCCCACACTTAAAACTTCAATTATTAACCCTTTGTGCGATGATATTCAGACTTTTTGCGGCGGCTGCTCTTATGATGTTCAGCAATGTCAGGGAAAGACCAGCACTAATGAATGGACCACTCCATCAGACGAAGTCACGAAAATAAAAAAATACCAAGAGGTCGAAGCTTCCCAGACGCAGCAAGTATCCGGCGCGCAATCAGGTTCGCAATCTTCCGAAGAAACCGAATGTGAACTGGAACAATTTTTGCCAACCGACGATGAATGCTGGTTCTGCCCGATGTTCAGAGTCCTATTTAATACAGCCAGCACGATTGCTCTAAACTCTTATAAGACTTTAGCCTCCGGCATTGCCAATGTGGTTATTGTCTGTTTTGCTTTATGGGTGAGTTTGTTGGTTTTAAGACATGTTGCCTCGGTTGAAGTTAAAGACCCGAGAAAAATGATTCAAGAATTTTTGGGACAGGCTTTCCGGGTGTTGGTTGTGATTTTGATTTTGAAAGTTAATTTTTTCCAGATTGTCAGCTTGACATTAGAGCCGGTCTTTAATACGGGCATGACTTTTGTACAGACGATTACGGGGAAAGGTACCTATAACAGCAGCAATCCGGATCAGCAATCATCTTGCTCAACAAGTGCTGAGTACATGAAAAATATTATGGGATATGATTCTTCCGGATTTACGGCTGAAGCTTCCGGCGGGTTGCCTTTATCCATGGGGCAAAATATTGTATGCTCTATTAAGAGTATTCAAGACAGTATCGGTAAGATGATGGCTTACGGCCGGCAAGCAATTTGTGTTTCTTGGCGGGATAAGGCTTTTATAAAATTTGTTATTCCGTCTTTTCCGTTTTTAATTACAGGTATTGTCATTTATTTGGGCGGATTGATGCTACTCATTGCTTTTCCCTGGTGCTTGGTTGATGCTGTGCTGCAAATGTCTATCGCCTCCGGATTGGCACCGGCAGCTATCGGCGCCTGGGCATTTAAAATCACTTCCGGCTACTTAAAGAAAATATGGGATTTCTTTATGAATGCCATGTTTAACTTTGTTTTCTTAAGCATTATTATTTATATCATCATGACTGTTGTCGATCAATTTATGAGAGCATTAAACGATTATGCCCGAAACACCTCCGCATATGACTTTTTGATAGATCCGATTAACGGACTGGCTTATTGGGGAATTACGGGGATGAAATTGGTCGTTGTTTGCTTGATGGGCTGGGTTTTCTTGGATGAAGGCAAAAGCTTTTCAAACCACTTTGCTAAAGGCGCCGATATGGATGATATCGGCCGACATGTCGGCGGTGCTGCGGCTCAAGGCGCACAACGTATCGGCTCGGCAGCCGGAAAAATCGGGAAAAAGGTTGGAAAAGACATAGGCAGAGCCGGCGCACGAGTTGCCGATCGTTATGTCGGATCAAAGGTTCGTCGGCGCGTTAATGATTTCCGTATTAACCGAACCAAAAAGAAAGGAACCGCAATCCGCGACGAAAACGGCAACATTATCGGATATGAGAGAACGCGGCGCAGCTTGTGGACCGGCGGTAAAAAAGTGACAAGCCGCGTGTCTATCGGTGCTGACGGTAAAGAAGTATGGAGCCGCGAATCACAAAGTTATGCCGCGGATATCCGTAATGCCGCCATCAACTGGACAAATAAGCGCAGACTTAAAAAACTTCAAAAAAGCGGTACCGAAATACGCGATAAAAACGGTAAAGTTATCGGTTATACGAGAACCAAACGACCGTGGTACAGGCTGGGACAGAAAGTTACTTTGACGGCAATGAAACAAGCCGACGGCAGCTTTGCTTTTCAAAAAGACGTAGCTTCATTGCGCATGCAACTTTTAGCGCTAGCATCACCTAAAGGATCTGCTATTCACAATTTTGCCCAACAAAATATGATTAAAAAGAGCAAAAAACTGGATGGTAGCTTGCCCGGTGTGAAAGTTGCGTCTGATCATTTAATGTCTGTTCGTGAAAAAAGAAACAGTAAGGGCGTTGTTTATCAACGCGATATTGCCTTTAATACTAAAGCCGTTAAGGATCTGGTCTATAATGACGGAACACTTAATATGAATGTGGTTAATCAGATTGTACAAAATTCACGCTTTGATAAAAAAATTGTTATGGAAGCCATTGCTATGGAGGTTTTGAAAACACGCGGCGTAAAAATCAATAACCAGTTTAAGGATAGGCAAATCAATTTTGATAAAAACGGTGTTATGCATATCGTACAACGAAATTATGATGATTCGGTTACGATGCTGAATATGTCTATCGGCGGCAAAAACCAAAACCAAATGCTGACTGAAGTTATAGACTTACAGAAAGACGGCAGTTATGCAATCAGAGTTGACAACGGCGTTATGAAAAAAACCATCAAACGAGAAAAACTCAAAAATGAAGCTCGGGTATCTTACAAATTTAATGATGATTATTACAGCAAATACGGAACACCTCTTAATAGCCAAGGACAATTTGCGCAAGGAATGGATGTTGATGAAGCTATGTTTGGTTTTAATGAACATGATAAAAATTTGCATGCAGAACAAGTTTATTCCGGGAAATCGCAAATTGTGGATGCTCATTATACCAGCGTATTCGGGCAAGCTAATGAAAATACTTCATCATAACATTTAACCATTGTGTTTTTGTTTTGACAGAATCCATATTTGATTTTTGTATATTACAAATTTGGAATTTTACAAAAAACAATATGCCCTGTACAGGGTTGTTATGCACAAATTAAACTCAGAGCATGCATTTGCCAAATCTTATAATACTTATGCGCTTTTGGCTGATTTTACAAAATGATTTATACAAAGATTGTACATTTTTGTCTTGCATATTTCAAAGCAAGTGTTATTGTATGTTTAGTTTTAAAAATTGTGTAAGAGGTTCATATGGAAGAGATTATTTTCCCAAATCAAATCAGAATGCACAGAAGGTTACGCGGCATGTCTATGCAGGAATTGGCCGATCATTTGGGTGTCAGCCTTTCGGCTATTTCCAAAATCGAAAAAGGATATCGCCGGCTTAACCAAGAACAGTTGATTCAGGTTGCCGAATTGACCGATTGTTCTTTACAGGATTTGTATGTTAATGAACAAAATTCGCAGCAAGATGTGGTGTTGGCTTGGCGCCGCGAACAAGAAAGGCGTAGTAAAATCAACGAATCCGCCGGGTTAAAAACACTGGGTGCGGCTTTGCGTCATCTGCGTACCGATCGGGGGTTGACTTTGATGGAAGTCGCCGAAAGCGCGGATATGACCTTGTCTGTGTATCATCGAATTGAAATGGGACAACGCGAAGTTTCGGATAAAGAGTATCAAAACATCGCAAGAGCCTTGTCTTTAACCGTTGAAAAATTAAAAGATGAAGTTAAACGTTTGGATGAAGCCGGACAACTGGAAGATATTATTCAGAAGAATGATACTAAATATAAGCTTTTGGCTACGCCTAAAGGGGCTTCTTCTTCCGTTTTTGCAGCTATATCAAATGAAAATTCCAAAATCAAAGTTTTTGGCGTTGCCGGTGAAGATGGAAATATCATCATTAATAAAGACGATGAAGACGCCAAAGAGGTTGCTCGTCCCGTGCAATTAGCTTATAAAAAGGATGCATACGGCGTTAATTTATGCACCCGTCGTTTAGGGTCGTTATTGCCTAACCGTGCTATTTTGTTTGCGGATCCTCAAGATGTGGTCAGTGTTGGTGATATTGCTTTGTATTATATTGATGATATTACCGCACAAATCTTAAGCATTCGGGAAGATGATAACGGACAACTATACGGGGTTCGGCGAAATCCAGATGAGAAAATTAAATTAACCAATAACGATTTAAGTAAAATGCATAAAATTGTTGCGATTAACCTTTGATCTTTTGAAAACTCCGTATCAAATACGGAGTTTTTTTTAATTATTAACTTGAAATTTACTCCTTGACGATTAGAATGCTAAAATGATAAAAGTGTTGCGTTTTTAACGAGGGATTGATTGTGGCTGACGAGTTAATAGAAAATGCCGAATTTGGTAGAAAGAATAAAAACGAAGAAGATCCAATTCTTGTCGCACAACGTTTTTTAAACATCTATCGCCAGATGCATATTTTTAATAAAGAACGGCAAAACCAATTTGACGATATGCTGTTGGAACTTCAACCTGATGTCCGCATACTGCTCAGCACGCTTCCTGGCGGCTCTTTGCTTATAGAGCATATAGAAGAACTTGAACAAAAACGCGGTTTGGTTTCAGTTCCGGTTAAAAAGGAAAATTCCTTTAGAAAAAAGGCAAGCAAAGACCTTGCCTCCAGCGATGCCTCATCTGAAAAAAGCGGGAAAGCCGCTGTCGGCAGCGTTGTTATTGATTCATCTTTTGCAACAGAGCTTTCATCTTCTTTATCTTTGGCATTACAACAAACGGAAAAACGTTATAAAGATGATATAAAAACTCTGACCGAAACCATCACACAATCTATTATGGCTTCACAATCTGCCATTGCGAACATGATGAAAGACATCTTGATAGCATCTAGAAACAAGAATTATTCAAACAATGATAATGTTTCCATTCAAGAACTTTCGGCAGACGGCGTCACGCCTGCTGCCAAACATGATATTGCGGCTTCAAGTGCAAAAAAACAGGCAACCATTCAAAACGCTAAAGATTTACAACAAAACGACAAGACCCCCGATGACCAAATAGATACGGCATATAAAGAAAATAAAACAGTTGAAGATACTTCCGTTTCTTTAAATAAAAATGCTGCAATAAAGACGCAATCTGAAGATGTTTCAACCGAATCTGAAATTTCTTTAACCGAAAAAGAAAAGAAAACGACTGCAGAAAAATCTTTTGACAAGAAACAAAAAAATAAAGAGATTTTACCAGATAGCCTTTCTGAAGTTCCGCAATCAATTCAATCTGAAAATACCGACAATGTGGCTGAAGAGAATTTACAAAAAAATGATGTAGAAAATTCAGCTGTTCAGGTCGATGAAAATATATCGCAGTTTGCAAAAGAAGACGATGCAAAAACAGCTGATACTGCTGATTTGGCAGAAAACGCAAGCACAAAAACCGATGAAAAAACAACTCTTAATTTAGGTAAAATAACTGCTCTTGCCAATGACTTGGCTAAAAAAATCGGCAAAAACAAGAAAAACAAACAACAAGAAAAAGATGATTTGTCAAAAGATGCCGCCATTATATCAGAAAGCGCGACAGAAAATGTGTTTGACGACACATCAACAGCTGCTGAAAAAACTCTTGAAACAAATAATGATACGACAAATTTTGATAATATTTCAGAATCTGTTTCTGAAGATGTCACAAAAAATGATAAAAGCGATGGCTTAAATACGGATACCGCTTTTGTAAACAATCTGGAAAGTTTGTCAAACGAATCTGCAACCATTGATAATGAGATATTGCCAGTCATTCCGACAGAATCTGAAGCTCAAACCCTTAAAGTTTCAGATAAAGAACCTGCTGAAGATAAAAATGACAACAGCAAAGACGTTTCCGCCACAAATGATTTGCCATTGCCTTTTGAAAATGATGACAGCATCTATAAAGATGAATTAAGCAAAATTCGGGAAGCTTTGCAATTTTCGGAAACGGATAACGATGAAGCTAAAACAACTCCTGTTGAGAAAAACATAGAAACCGCCCCGTCTGAAAATTCAAAAAATCAGCCAGAAGATTTTATATCTGCCAATGCCTTATCTCCAGATGACTTAATTTCTTTGGACGATTTGCCTGATACGCCGATTTCGCTTGATGATATTTCTGAAGAAAATATTTCTTTAGATGACTACGAAGATGAAAATCCTACTTCTGCAGCAACGACCTCTAATGATGATACGTATGCCAACCCCAGCGACGAACAAGATTGGGAATGGGAGTATGTCGATGATAATGACAGCAATAATGATTCTAATGATGACGATTGGGAGTGGGAATATGTTGAAGATGACGGCAGCGATGATGGCGAATCTGAAGATTGGGAATGGGAATATGTTGAAGATGACGGAAGTCCGGACGAAACAGATAATAAAAACAAGTGAATAGTAAAAAAAGTCGTTTACAAAAAACATACACTCAATTATTGTTAATGTTAAGGGGAATAAATTATGGAAGAAAAAGCAAACGTCGCACCGATTACTAAAGAAGATTTATGGTACGTTGATAATTATCTGGTTTTAAGAGATTATTACGACCGGACAATTTCGCGTATTGCCGCACGTTGTATCAGAATGGGCAATATTGCCATGGAAGAGTATCCTTTTTATTCCTATATTCTTGATGTTCTGGAAGAAATTTGCGATACAGGAAATTATATTGTTTCTCATCGAGAGCTGTATCCTTATGTTGAAAAGAAAATTGCCGGCGGTATTAAAGCTTTACAGAAAAATTTGAGTATTTATCAACAAGAATTACAGAACAATTCTTCGCCGGAAATGATTAAACAAGATCCACAAGAATTGAATAAAATGAAAGAAGCTTTGGGCGAAATTGATAAATCGGTTGATCCGACCGTAGGTGCCGGAATGAATATGGATGATGTTGTCAATAAATTGTTAGAGGAAGATAAAAAAGAGCATCAGCCGCATGTTTCGAATGAAACTTCCGAACCGGTCTTGACACCGGATGTCCCGAACAACAACGGAGCGCAATAAAAATGTTTAAGAAGTTTTTCTATTTTTCCGGTTTTTGGATGATTTTGGCATTATCTGCTTGCCAGAATCCTAAAAACGAAACTTTGGAAGAAATTATTTTAGATCCCGAGGTTAATGCTGATGTGGTTTATCCGTTAGATTCTCGTTCAATCAAAACTCCGGACGGCGCTAATGCTTTGGACTTGGAAACGCCTTTGCGCTGCAATGTTAACTGGGAAACACAGCAAATGCTCTTGACGCTTCCTTTTAATAATTCCGCATTTCGTTTAGAACGCCTTGGCACAAATGATAAACTTCCGCGTTTTGAGGTAACGGGTTTTACGTTTGAAACAATGCCGGCAGAAAAAGCTCTTTATAAGCTTACAAAAGAAGCCGGGATTAAGTTGGTAGCTAAAGATGCGCCATACACAAGTTTATCCGGAGATAATCTGAAAGGCGAATTTACCGATGTGATTAATATGATTACGGAAGCCGCTGAAATTTATTATTCTTATGATGCCGAAAAGAAGATCATGACACTATCTCGGCGGGCAAATTTGATTTTGTACGTTCCGCCGTCAAGACCGATTATTCTGGCCTTTTTAGATGTTTTGCGCGGTTCGGGAATTACGGACATGACAACAAATTGGGCCGATTATTCTATTATATTTGACGCAGATATTGAACTGAAAAATAAAATTACGGCATTAATCGGCTACTTTGAAAATAATCCTAACTTGGTGGCTTATGATGTCAGCGTATTTAATATTTATCCAAATGACGGCTGCGATATTGCATGGAAAGATTTGTTAGATGCTTTTCATTTTGGTACGATTACAACAGCGCAAACCGGCGTTATCGGTCGTGTTTTAACAACAACAAATGAAATCAGTATTGAAAATTTACGTTACTTTTTAGGTCAAAAAGCAAATATTGTTTCTGTTTCGGAAGGCAAATTTATTGTGCCGAATCTGTGGTTGTCGCGTTTTGATGTCGGGAAATGCGGCAAGATAAAATGTGCTGAAGCAGAACTGTCTATTTTAGCTAAAGCTTCGGTTGAAAAAGACAACCATATTACAACGGATGTTACATTAGAAACAAGCAAAGGACAAATTACGCAATTTAAGGTTCGCAACAAACTTGGTGAAAACTTTATGATTATCGGTTTGCCAAATGAAATATTCGGGCAAAAAGCGCCGCGTTCAGAGACTGTCATATTTATGGTTCCACGTTTAATCAAAACCTTAAAAACGACAGAAACAATCAAAAACAGAATCTAGAGGGATGAGAAGATGGTCGATATTGATTTAGATGATATAGATTTAGATAACTTTAATTCTGATGATATTTTTTCCAGTGCTCTGACAAACAAAAAACCTCAGAATGAGCAAAAAACACCAGAACCTGATTTTAATCGGCCTCGTTTAAGAAAAATAAAACGGCCTAAAATACATTCCGGTCCTATCAACACGACAGCTCCGTTTGAGACAAATCAAAATACTCAGCCGACAGAGCCTGCAAGCAATGTTTCGTCAGATTCTTCTGCTATGGGACAATATTCTCCTGCACAGATGCAAGGCGGTTTAATTCGAGCCAGCGACAGAAATAATAATACCTTTAATCCAAACGTCCATAATTATCCGACACCGGATTATATGAACAATTATGAAAATAATCAGGATGATGAATTTGTTTATCAAGGAAATGATGATGGCATTACCGTAAATGCCGATAACAAAAAACTTATTTGGGTGGCTTTGGCTTGTGTGTTTATCGGTTTGGTTATAGGTAAATTTATGTTTTCATCAGAACAAGTTGTTCGCAATGGTTTACAAGGCGTGGTGGTTAATCCGGAAGTGCCGAAAGGACGCAGCCGGTGCGGAATCGCCGAGCGTACTCAAGGATGTGTGTTATATGTTATGAATCCGCAAAGGCAAGAATTAAACGGTCGGGATTTTTATGATTTAGCCTCTCAGTTGACCGGAAGACAACGTTTTGTCATAGAAACCGGAAATATGCGTTATTCCAGTGTCAAAATCAAACCAGGAAATATTGCCCAGTTAAATATTCCACCTTTACAATAAGCCTTTTGTTCAAAGTGTTGAAAAACAAGACGTTTAACGTCTTGTTTTTTTATGGGCGTATGGTTTTATGTTTTATTGTTTTCATTGTCCAAGGAAGCATGGTGTTTTATGCTGTCACGCCATCGCCGCGCGGTAGTGCGGCGGTTTAGGCGTTTTTTTCCCTTTTTCCGCATTTATTTTGCGTCCATAAATTTTTTTACATCCAAAGAGGGATATTTTTGCGGCGGTCAAACTTTAAAGTTGCAAAAAAAAAAAA
>CALXZJ010000027.1 GCA_944393235.1 uncultured Alphaproteobacteria bacterium
CTTTGTTTCTCTTCACTTTTGGTGTTCGTGAGTTACGAATTAACTGATTAATTGTAGGCATCACAAATTTCCTTAAAAGTTTAAATTTAACACAAAACACTTGCTTAAAAGAGATTTTCCCTTTAAAGCAAGTGAGCGCATACTAACCTCAACCGCTTTTGCTGTCAAGCGCTTTTTTTAGATTTTTTTAACTTTCTGCGGTTTGTTTTATAGCAAGTTGAAACATTAAAAAAAGGGTTCCTCATTATAAGGAACCCAATTAACAAGTAAAAAAGAACTGACAAAAAACCTTACATGTTAATAAGGATAATTGTCATCAATCCATGGATCATACTCTTTGGAAGAATCTGCGTTTGCAACCGCAACTCCCGTGACCGCAGCAAGTGCGCCATAAATGATTAAAAATCCTAACATAATGATTTTTTTTGAAGTTAAACAATTATAAGCATAATATATGAAGATAGATAAAATTTATTATTTTTAACGGAGTTCGTCAAGTGTTATTTGCTGATTTTTATATGTGAAACTCAATATGTTAAACTCAAGAGTTCTCACCTGGCGCCCATATCCAAAAAAGCCTCCTTTACAGGAGGCTTTTGATTGGTGGGGCTTAAGAGGCTACTTCGCTTACGCTCCGTTCACGGCATTCATTCGCCCTTAAAGGGCTCACCGGTACGCTCCCGCGTACCTTTCATTTGTAGTCGAACTCCCTTCTTCGGGAGTTCTCACCTGGCGCCCATATCCAAAAAAGCCTCCTTTACAGGAGGCTTTTGATTGGTGGGCGCTGAGAGGTTCGAACTCCCGACCCTCTCGGTGTAAACGAGATGCTCTTCCAGCTGAGCTAAGCGCCCTTATATGTTAAGGCGAATGTTCTTATAACCGAATAATTTTTAGAAATCAAGAAAAAAAATCATGTTAAAGAAAATAAGGCAAAACACCCGTCTTGCCTTATTTAAAGAAAAAGCCGCAATTATTTCTTATTGACAGCTTCCTGAAGAGCTTTACCAGCTTTGAACTTAGCCTGTTTGCGGGCTGCAATTTTGATTTCAGCACCGGTGCGAGGATTACGGCCGGTCGTCGCAGCACGCTTGGCGACAGCGAACGTACCAAAACCAACCAGGCGAACTTCATCACCTTTTTTCAAAGCAGTTGTAACAGAAGCAACAAAAGCATCAACAGCTTTGGCTGCATCAGTTTTTGTCAGACCAGTTGCGTTAGCTACGCTAGAAATAAGTTCATTTTTATTCACGGTGAGGACTCCCTCTATTAAAATTGTTAACGATATTGTGAGCATTTCTGCTTTTCACACTTAAATTGAAACGATTTTTTAGCCGTAAGTCAAACAAAAAAAATATTTTTTTTACAAAAAGGTGCTTTTAGGGCGTTTTTTTATGGTTTTTCCACAGATTTTTCCGGCTTTACATCTTTATAAACCTTTATAAAATCTCTTTGAACGTATATTTGGCTTTATGATAAGCTGCGAGTCTGTTGATTCGGATTCACAAAATTAAAAAAGTTTTTATAATATATGACATGGCAACATCTTATTAGGAGGGTGAAATGAACAGACTATTAAACTATATAACACACGGTCGCGGTATCGGCGCCTTTTTAATTTTTGTTTTGGCATTTGTCGTGACTTTGTATTTTTGCATTAATGCAAAAATTATGTTAACCGCTTCCATACCTCATGTACAAGCTGCTGCTGATGAAATTTTACCTATTGTTATCAAAAACGGAGAAATTGTCACACCGCAAAATACTGTTAAAGAAATTAATTTGTTTGGCAAAGATGCTACATCTACCTTGCCTTTTGTTATAGATACGACACAAGACACTTTAAATGCCGACAGCTTAAACGACGGAATTTATTTAAGCCGGACACATATGTATTTTATTAATCATAACGAAACCAGAACCGTTAAACTAACTGATACGCTTGATTTGCCCCGAGCTGACTATACTGCATCCATGCAAACGGCTATCAAATGGTTTGTTGTGTTTTCTGCAATCAGCGGAACGCTTTTTCTTTTTATATTGTATTATATTATCGTTATTTTCTATGCCTTTTGCGGCAATCTTATTTCTATTATGCTTAAAAAACAAACAAGCTTTGATTTTAAACTCCGCCTTAACAGTATCTTGTTTATTGTGGTATATGGCTTTTCGTTTATGGTTGAAAAGTTCGGAGGTAATCTAAACTTATTGGTTTTCTTTATCATAATGATTGGACTGCAACTATATGCCATCAAGAAAATTTTTAGTATTAATCAAAAAAATACAAATTAAAATATACTTGATTTTTGCTTAAAACAACATATACTGTCTTTTGCCGTGTAAACGGCTATGACACTAGAGGCGGTATGAAATAGGTATATTGGACCCGGGGGCAGTACCCGGCACCTCCACCATTTTATACCAAAAAATTGTAAATAAGCCCAAAAAATCCGAATTATTGCGGATAAAAAAGCGGATAACGAGGTTGCTGCGCCGTTGTTTTTTGAGCGACGTGTACATAAACGGTACACGAGCGAAAAGAAAGCAAGCAGATGCGCCGTTATACGTTTCTTTTACGGGGGTGAAACAGGTTTGACAGTATATAGTAAAGATGCTTTGCCGTGTCCGGCGGGATACCACCGTTATCGGTTCAAAAAAAATGAATGCAAATGATAATTTTGCACCAGTTGCCGTAGCTGCTTAATTTAAGCGAAAGCAACAAATCTAAATTCTTTTGACTTTGGTTTGTCAGAAGTGGGGAATGAGCCACCCAGCAACAGAACGGCTCTTTTGTTTTTTTAAGTTGATTTTAGATTAAAAGTTTTTATAATGTATCGGTCGGGAAATAATAAAAAGAGAAAATAAATGCAGGAATTTTTATCAGAAATTAATTATGACCAACTTATCAGCAACCATTTGCACGGCGTCGTGATTGATGCGTTGAAAATTGCTGCTGATCAGGGCTTGCCCGGTGATAATCATTTTTATATCACTTTTCGTACTGATTTCCCCGAAGTCGAAATTCCGCAAATGCTGAAAGTTCAGTACCCTGAAAATATGACAATTGTTCTGCAACATCAATTTTCGGATTTGGAAGTCGGTGAAAATAAGTTTTCTGTTGTATTGGTTTTTGGCGGTGTACCGCATCGGTTGGTTATCCCGTTTGCCTCAATTGCTTATTTTGCCGATCCTTATGCTAAATTCGGCTTGAGCTTTAATCTTGATGAACAGCAAAAAGCTTCCAGCTTGGAAGATGTTGAAGATAAAAATTCAAACTTTCATTCCTCAGAACAAGAAAAACCGGCAGAAGTTATTTCTATTGATAGTTTTCGCAAAAAATAATATGAAAAAAATATCCGTCATTATTGCTAAACGCCATAATACAAGCTTTACCTTGGAAGATGAGTTTTATCAGGAACTTATACAAATCGCTAAACGCGAAAATATCAGCCTTAACCAACTCATTACCGATATTGACGCAAAGAGGACGGCTCATAATTTATCCAGCGCTGTCCGCGTCTTCATATTAAATGATGTCAAAAAGCAGATTTGATATATTTATTTTTTCCAAAACGAACGTGTAAAAACAACTAATACCGTAACGATTTCTAAGCGCCCCAGCAACATGGCAAAACTTAAGACATATTTTGCCGCCGGTGAGAAAAAGTCATAATTTCCCATTGAACCAATCGATTTTACCACTCCCGGACCGGTATTAGTGATGCTGGCAACGGTTGCGGATAGTGAAAGCGTAAAATCATAGCCCATAAAAGTTAAAATAAGAGAACATGCCGCCGTGGACATTAAAAACAATAAAATATAAACCAAAACAGACATAACAACTTTATCTCCTACCGGCTGTTCGCCAACACGAACCGGAACAACCCGATTGGCATCAATGGCTGAAACCATCACTTTATGAAAATAAGATGACAGTACCTGCCAACGCATCACTTTAATGGCACCGGTGGTTGAACCAATACATCCGCCATGCAATGATAAAAATGTAAAAAATACCCCCGTCCATATTCCCCAATCCAAAAACTCCGTTGAACCAAAGCCTGTTGTGGTAATTATTGAAATAATGTTAAATGAGCTTTGCCGCAGAGCTGTCAAAAAATTCATATCACTTTGCCAGCTCATCCATAAAGATATGCATAAAACTAAAATTAATACCGTTTTAAGAAAATATTTTACCTGTCCGAAACGAAATGCATCAACTTCGCGTTTACGCAGCAACATAATATAAAAGGTCATCGGCAAAGCACCCAATAACATAAAAGTTGATAAAACAACTTCTACTGCCACATTGTCAAAAAATGCAACCGATGTGTTTTTGGTTGAAAAACCCGCCGTTGAAACTGCCGCCAAAGCATGATTGATGGCATCAAAACGTCCCATGCCGCATAAATGCAGCAAGACGGCACAAAGCAAAACCAAGCTCAAATAAACAATAATAATCCATTTGGCAATATCAATAAATTTCGGCATAAACTTATCCCCGGTATCGCTGTTTTCGCGTTGGAACATTTGCATGCCGCCAATGCCTAAAAACGGCAGCAGCGCAACAGCAAAAATGACAATTCCAATACCGCCGAAACCATTTAATATTGAACGCCACATTAAAATAGAACGCGGTTGTGACTCCACATCGGTCAACACCGTTGACCCGGCACCCGATAAACCAGAAACCGTTTCAAAAATTGCCGATGCCCAATCATGGACGGCGCCAGATAACAAAAATGGAATCGCGGCAAAAAATGCTACCAAAAGCCATGATAAAAATGTGACTAAATAGCCCTGCCGTAAACTAATCGATTCAATTTTAACCCGATTTGATAAAAATAAAGACAAACCTGCAAATAGTGTTATCAACGTTGCCGTTGAGAAAGGCGACCATGCCGCCGGATTATCATAAAAATCAAACCCGACAGGAATTAACATACTTAAGCCCAACACAAAAAGAACAAAGCCGTTAACCATTAACACCGGCTGCCACATATTTCTTCTTCCTTATAAAGCTACGTTATCTGCCAAACCGGCATCAACCAAGTTCTTGTTTATATTTATCCCGTCAAGAAAACATAGGCCGGTGGCGATGTTTTGATAGGTATAAGCGACAATATGGCATGAAAGTATTTTGCCGTCTGCCAATTCCTTCATATATTCATGCGCAAGTTCTTGATTATATTTTTCCGGATCCGTATAAACACCATATAAAATAATATATGTGTTTCCAACCGACATTTCATTGGCATTAAATACAAAAGCCTGGCCGGAAACCGTTTGCGGATTTTCTTCATAAACCAACGGTAAAGTATCTATTTTTCGGTAGTCCAGTTTTATATTCTCTTGCTGCAGAGATTTTTTCTCAAGCTCTTTAGCCGGAAAATCAGTCGAAACCGCATTGTCTGCTGACAAATGCGTCCCTCTTTGCCTATGAAAGTTTTCTGCCGGAGGCTTAATCTTCATTACCGGATATTGCCGACGCGGTGCTTGCTCGGCTTCTGGCTCTGGCGGCTTTTTCTTAAACGCACGACGTTGTCCCGGACCTTGCTCGATTTTTTCCCCTTCTTCAG
This sequence comes from uncultured Alphaproteobacteria bacterium, assembly GCA_944393235.1. Taxonomy (GTDB): domain Bacteria; phylum Pseudomonadota; class Alphaproteobacteria; order RF32; family CAG-239; genus CAAFZY01. The sequence goes on from CALXZJ010000027.1 coordinate 5,577, forward strand.
CCCGGACAATTTTTGGCGCTGACACTTCTTTATATTTTTCTTCTGTCTCTAATGAGGTTGTTTCCCCTGCTCTTTCAGCTTTTACAGAATCTGTATCAGGCTCATAACGTAACAAATACCAGTCAAAAATATCCGTATAGCGAACACCTTGCATCATCGGTATTGCCGCTAAAATAACCGCAAACACAAAAGCGTAAGCAATGAATTTGAAAAAATGTCGCAACGGATAAGTAATAACCATGACAAAACCGTGCATTATTTTTCCGAAACCATGTAGTTTAACATCTTTTAGTCGACCGAAATCCATTATTTTCCGCCTCCGTACTTTTGTTTTAATTCTTCCAGACGTTCAGGGGAGATGCGCTCAAACAACGTATCCCCGATTTCAAACCCTTGTCCCGGTTTTAGACCTTCAATTTCACGTCTAACAGAAAAGCTGCTCAATGAAGGAAAATCTTTAGAACTTAATTTTAATTTTACCATTATGCTTTCGGCAACCGCAGGCATAACCGGCGCGCTTAAAATCGCAAAAATCCGAATAAGATTGATGCATACCCGCAAAATCATCGCCGCCTGATCCTGATTTTCTTTAATCACGTTCCACGGCTCAGCCGTTGAAATATAATTGTTGCCTTCCACCCAAATGGCACGCAGTTCATTTAAGGCTTTGCGAAACTCCATATCTTTCATGTATTTGAAATAATCATCAACCCGCTTTTGCAAAGTGACGATTAAATCTTCTTCCAACTTTGTCCACGTGCCACCATCAGGAACTGCATCGCCAAATTTTGCTGAAGTCATTTTCAAAACACGGGAAACAAAATTACCCAACACGCCGTTTAAATCTTTATTAACGGTGCCGGCAAACAAATCAAACGTAAAGCTTGAATCCGAGGCTTCCGGCGCGTTGCTCATCAACCAATAGCGCCAATAGTCCGCAGGGAATTCTTTAACGGCATCTTCAGCAAAAATACCGCGCTTTTCCGACTTTGAGAATTTGCCGCCCTCAAAAGTCAAATAGCTGGAACCTTTCAGATAATCCACCTGCGTCCATGGCTCATTGGTGCCAAGCAACGTGGCGGGAAACGTGATGGCATGAAACGGCACGTTATCTTTGCCCATAAATTCAACATGGCGGACGTCTTTGGCATCATACCACCAGTCTTTCCAGTTCCTTTCTTCGGGTTTTTCATCAGACCATTGTTTGGTAATGCCGATATAGCCAATCGGCGCGTCAAACCACACATAAAAGACTTTGTCTTCATAACCGGGTTTATTTACCGGGAAACCCCATTTCAAATCGCGGGTGATGCAGCGCGGTTGCAAGCCTTCTTTGAGCCATTTCAGCGCAATGGAATAGGCTACTTCCGGCCAAAAAGCTTCTTTGGTTTTCAGCCATTCGCGCAATTTATTTTCAATCTTCGGCAGATTTAAAAACAAATGTTTTGACTCGCGAATTTCCAAATTTTTGCTGCCGGAAATCGTGCTGCGGGCATCAATCAATTCGGCCGGTTCCAAAACCTTGGTGCAATTTTCGCATTGGTCGCCTCTGGCTTTGTCATAACCGCAATACGGGCAAGTACCGGTAATATAACGGTCTGCCAAAAACATTTTATCATCAACCGAATAAACCTGCTTGACTGCTCTTTCTTCAATATAGCCGTTTTTATCCAGTTGCTCAAAAATATGATACGTCATTTCTTTGTTTTGTTCGGAAGACGTGCGCCCGAAATAATCAAAAGAAAGTTCAAAATCTTTATACGTCCGGTAGTGACGTTCATGATTCATATCACAATAGGCTTGCACATCCATACCGGCTTTCAAAGCGCCGACTTCCGAGGTTGTGCCGTGCTCATCGGTACCGACGATATAAAGCACCTCGTTTCCCATCATACGCATAAACCTGGCATAAACATCTGACGGCAGCAGACAGCCGACCATGTGTCCCAAATGCGGAACACCGTTAATGTAAGGTAATGCGGAAGTGACGAGAATTTTAGACATGAATGTTTTTTCCTTTCTTTATTTTATTATTCCAGATTGTTTGAGTTTACGCCATTTTTACCAAACTTCAAGCATAAAAAAGTATCCATAACCAAAAAAAGAGTGCGCATTGCACTCTTTTTTTGTACTGTGTTTTTTAGTGTCCGTAATATTCGTACTGTGGAAACAAATCTTCCTTTGTAATGTTCCATAGCGCAAGCTCTTCTGTAATTTCAGCAATCTTTACTTGCTTTTTCCCTTCAAAGAGCTTTATTTCAGCTTCAGCCAAAGTATCTGATGACAATATTGCAACATTATACTTTTTAGAAACTTGATCGCAAAAATTTGAGAACACTTTTGTCTGCAAGGCAGGTTCTCCAATTATTTCACAACTGGCATAGGTTTTGACCAGTTCATTTAAGACCTGTTCAATTTCTGCCGAATCCAACCGCATAGATACCGTTTTTTTTGTGCATCTATAAATGATCTGGCAGACTTTAACCGTGCATAATTCCATCTCTGCACGAGCCATAACCCTTACAATTTGATCTTTGACATGCCTAAACGAAACAACATTGTCATAATTTTTAATTTTTTTCTTTTCCATAATTATATCTTAATTAGTAAAACACGAATTTTGATGATAGCATAAGCAAAGTTTTTGTCAAGTTATTTATAAATCCATCAATTCCGGTCGATAAACAACTTGATTAAAGACATTTTCCAAAAAGAACAAAGAAACAAAACAAACAACCAAGGCAATCAACGGTGTTACTACCCAGCCGACAACTATTCGGCCGGTAATTCCCCAGTTAAGACCGCGGCCGCCTTTTAGGAGCCCGATGCCTAAAATTGCACCAATAACCGCTTGAGTACTGGAAACCGGAACCAATGGGAAAGCCGGCAGCGAATGAGAATGTAAAAAATTCTGCAAACCTTGCGATGAAAATAAAAACAGCACCACCGCCTGCGCCATTACCACAGTCAGTGCTGCAAGAGGCGTCATTTTAAGCAAACTGTTGCCAACCGTTGATACGACCTTATGCGAATATGTTACAATACCAACCGCCACAGCCATACCGCCTAATAAAAACAAAATTTGGATACGCGTTAAATAAACTGTATCATTAAAGCTGAAATCATGAAACGGCGCCGATTCAACAAAAACACCCATGATATTGGCGATATTGTTGGCACCTAAGGCATAGGCGCAAAGTGCACCCATAACGATCAACCCCGCACGGACATAACTATCTTGCCGCAACAAATGCATACGCGTACGGCGTATAAGCATATGTAATAAAAAATAAAGAAGCACAGCCGTGCCGGCAGCTAAAAGCGGACAAAAAACCCAAGTCGCAAAAATTTTGCCGAACACACTAAAATTTGTTGATTCACCGCAATAGCAGTTCCAACCAATAATAGAACCAACAATCGCTTGCGAAGTAGAAACACTTACCCCCGTACGCGACATCCAATAAATTGTTACCGCTGCCGCCAAAGCAACCATAAACGCCCCCGGCAAAGTATTGACCGAACCAAGAGTATCTAATGTTTCGGTTGTTCCGGCACCGCCAAAAACGGCACCAAGTATAATAAAAATCGAAGCAATGACCGCTGCCGTATTAAAGCGCACCATCTTGGTGCCAACCGCCGTTCCGAAAATATTTGCGGCGTCGTTGGCTCCTAATGACCAGCCCAAAAATAAACCGCTGCTTAAAAAGAACAAATAGCTAAAATCCATTAGATGTCCCTCTTTATCACATAAATCAACAACTGATCAATGCAGTTTTCTGCCAAATCAGCAATATCGGCGACTTCCGTTAAAAAAGAATTGAGTTGTAATTTTTGCGCCAGCTCCATATCCGAATCAAACACACCCTCTTTTAAGGAAGCTGTCGTTTTATCGCTTTCATGTTCTAACCAGTACACTTTTTTGGAATAATCCCGCACGGCAGATAAATCATAAAAGAAAGTGCGTGATGCCATGGCCAAATTTTCAGCACATTCGCAAACTTGACCAACCAATTCCTTAAAACGTTCATGATATTTTTCCGGAATAGCCGGCTGTTCTATATAAAATTTGTGGGCGACCTCATCAAACTCGTTAATCACTTTATCCAGATTTTCTACCAATTCCAAAATATTGCCCCTAAAATCCGGAATAAGATTCTGTGAATAAAGACGGTTTTCTATATCGCGCCGCAAAACATCGGCATCATGTTCAATGGTTTTAATTTCTTTGCTTAATTTGCGGTAATCCTGACTTCTTTTTTCTTTAAGGTAAACATCAACCGCTTTTTTAAACACCATTGCGGCTTCAATGATTTTATCATGAAGCATATCAATTTTTTGTTCTAATTCTTTCGTGTGAGAAAACAAGGAAATTTTAACATTAAACATTTTTGACCTCAAAATTAAAAAAAACTTATTTGTTAACATAAAACATAAAATTATGCTTGTAAATGAATAAATAATTGTCTAGATTATATTTGTTTTAAACAACATTATATAAGGGTAAAATTATGAATAAAAGTTCTTTATATTTATCACTTTTGGCATTGGTTGTTTCAGCCGTTGCCATTGTTATGGCTGCTAAAAAGGCTGAACAGCCGGCTGCCGCCGCAGCGATTGACAGCAATGCACTTTCGACTGTTTTGAATGAAAATCCGCAAATCATTATTGATGCTTTGCAAAGATATGAACAAATTCAGCGTGAAGCTCAAGCCAAAGAAGCGGCAAAACTTTTTGTGGAAAATTGGGAAGAAATCAGCAACAACCCGAACTCTTTGTTTGTGGGTCCGAAAGACGCTAAAGTTGTTTTGGTTGAATTTTTTGATTTCTCCTGCGGTTATTGCAAAAGATTGGCTCCGACCATTGAACAAATCGTCAAAGCCAACCCTGACATTAAAATTGTCTTCAAGCCTTTAACATTTATGGCACCGGTTTCTAAATATGCTGCCAAAGCTGCCATCGCTGCCCAGAACCAAGGAAAATTGATGGAAGTTTATGGTCCTATGTTGGAACAACCTGGTCTTTTAACAGAAGAAAAAGTTGATGAATATGCTAAAAAAGCCGGCTTGGATATGGATAAATATGAAGCTGACATGGATTCTGAAGAAGCCGATAATCTTATTCAGGATGTTGCGGCTTTATCACAAAAAGTGCAAGTTCACGGTGTCCCGACTTTGGTCTTGAACGGTACTCCGTTGCAAACTGTTGATCCTGAAGGTATTCAAGCAGCGATTGATGCTTTGAAATAATTTTGCTATCGGATCCCAAAAAAGCTCTTGAAATTTTCAAGAGCTTTTTTTAGTAAAAATAAAAATATGCTCTATTTCTGTTTCCTTAATGAAATTCCGACATATATAATGAAAGATATTTTTTTAACAACACCTCCTAAAACTCGCCGACGGTGTCGGCTCATGGGGTGACGGGGTGTGGGATTGTTGTCGGCTCGTTCTTTCTTGTCACGCCCTGAAAGAGCGTTAGCACTCAAGGTTAGGCGTCTATGCACACTTTCCTTTCCCTGTTACGCCTTGAGAATGCGTAAGCACTCGAGGTTAGGCGTCTGTTTCCCGTTTGGAGAAGAGATGCCTAAACTGCCAAGCACCGCTCAGTAGTGGCGTGGCAGAGAAAAAAGAAACACCCTCGGAGACATGACAGTAAAAGATGAATATATTTAAATGAGCTGTCGTTGTTTGCCGCCGTTGATTAAAACATCGGCAGCGGCTCTGGCTTCATCGGTGATGTTTTCACCCGACAACATACGGGCAATTTCTTCTTTCTTTTCCGCGGCTGTAAGCTGATGCACTTTGGTGGTGGTGATATTGTTTTCCGTGTTTTTGCTTACCTTAAAATGTTGGTGACTAAAAGCGGCTACCTGCGGTGAATGCGTTACAACCAATACCTGCACTTTTTCAGCCAGACGTGCCAAACGTTCGCCGACAGCCTGTGCCGTGGCGCCGCCGATACCTGCGTCGACTTCATCAAAAATCAGTGTTTCCACGCTGCTCTTTTGTGCCAGATTAACTTTCAAAGCCAGCATAAAACGTGATAACTCGCCTCCGGATGCTATTTTATTTAAGGCGCCGCGCGGCGAATTCGGGTTAGTGGAAACCGTGAAATTAACTTTATCAAAGCCCTTTCCGCTCCATTCGTTTTCCGACAGCTGTGTGATTTCGGTTGCAAATACGGCGCGTTCCATTTTAAGCGGCGGCAATTCTTTCATCACGGCTTTATCAAGCGTTGCCGCCGTTTGGGTTCTTAATTTGCTTAGCTCCTCGGCTTGCATCATATACTCGCAGCGGGCGGCAGCAACCGCACGATGTAAGTCGGCAATGTTTTCTCCGCCCTTGTCAAGTGCCGCCAAGCGGTTCTGAAAATCCTTAAGTACTTCCGGCAGAGAATCTATTGTGCAGGCGTGTTTGCGCGCCAGCGCTTTTAAGGCAAACAAACGTTCTTCCACCGCATCGGCTTCATTTGCATTCAAATTAATTTCGCTGCTGGCTTCTTCAATCCGGCTGACGGCTTCATCTAATTGAATAAGCGCCGTGTCCAACGCCTCGCCGATGTCGGCAAAACGGTTTTCGGTCAAATGATTGACTTTTTCCAACGCGCTTTGCGCTTTGCGAATTAGGTTTGAAATGTCCCTTCCCTGCAAGGAAGTATACGCTAAATTCAAATTTTCAATCAGCTTTTCGGCATGCATTAATTCCGTACGCTTGCGATTGAGTTCATCTTCTTCGCCGGGTTTTATCCTGGCTTTTTCCAACTCATCAGCCCAATGTCTGAGATTGTCTTCTTCTTTGACAGCATCGGCATAGGCTTCTTCGGCTTCTTTTAATTGTTTTTGCAATGCCTTATATTTTTGATATGCCAACGCTGTTTGTTCCAGATTTTTAACATAGCCACCATACGAATCCAAAACCGTCAAATGTGTCGCCGGATTTAACAACCCCTGATTGTCAAACTGACCGTGGATTTCGACCAAATAAGCGCCAAGTTCTTTTAGCAATCTTGCCGTTATCGGCTGGTCGTTTAGAAAGATTTTTCCTTTACCGTCGCGGCTTAAAGTACGCTTAATAATAATTTCATCATCAACATCCAGTTCGTTTTCTTTGCATAGCGTAAAAAACGGGTTGTTTTTATCTTTAATCTCAAACACGCCGCTGACCGAAAGTTTTTCCGCTCCGGTTCTGATTAAACCGGTTTCCGCCCGATTACCCAGTAAAAGCCCGAGCGAATCCAACAAGATGGATTTACCGGCGCCGGTTTCGCCGCTGAATACGCTCAAGCCATCGGAAAAATCCAAATTCAGCTTATCAATTAAAACAACATCACGAACGGAAAGCGTTTTAAGCATTTTTTTTGCCTTATTTTCCTTTAGGTGAAATTAGCTTTTGCGCCTTTGCCGTCCAACTGCTTTGCGGGTAATTATGTTCCAAAACGCGGGCGGATTTTTTTGCCTGATTATTCATACCTAAAATCGTGTAAATTTCTACTTGACGATACAAAGCCTCCTCAATTTGGGGCGTGGTTTGATATTGCGCAACAACTGTATTAAAGCGATTGAGCGCGGAAAGATAATTTTTGTTTTTGAGGTAATAACGTCCGACGGTCATTTCCTGCCCGGCTTTATGATCTAAGGTCAAATTTAATTTACCGGCGGCATCTTTGGCATATTCGGTATTCGGGAACATTATGACCACCTGGCGCAGTGCCTGATACGCGTTTTCGGTTACCGACTGGTCTTTATCGGCCGGATTTATTTGGTTGTAATAGCATAACGCTTTTAAGTAATAAGCATAGGCAATGTCTTTGTTGCCGGGGTGAAATTTAATGAAGCGATCCAAACTCATAATGGCATCATCATACTTTTCATCACGGTAATAGGCATATGCCCCCATCAATTTGGCTTTGACCGCCCAACGCGAATAAGGGTGCTCCAACTCCACCTTTTCAAAACTTTCCGCCGCCTTGGCATAAGATGTGTCTTGCAAATAATTATACCCCTGTCGATAAAGTTCTTCGGCGGTAAAATTTTGCACCTGCTCCGAATCATCACCGGAGGCACAGGCGGTTAAAAACAATAGTCCGCAACATAATGCAAAAATTTTTTTCATGTTTTTCCCTTTATTCAACAATCTCGTAATTTTCTTTATCCGCAAAAAGTTTCTTTAAGACTTCATTATTATGAAAATGTCCGGTACGGTTTGCTTTAACATCAGCCAGAATAAAATAACCGGAAGTGTATAAATCACCCACGGCGTCTAATACCTTATGGTTGACGCATTCATTTTGAACCCGGAAACCTTCGGGATTTAAAATATTATCGCCGTCCAAGACCACGGCATTGTCCAAGCTACCGCCTTTAATCAGCCCGATTGAACGCAGATAATCAATCTGATATTTTTCACAAAACGTGCGGCTGGGCGCAATGGCAGCGGCAAAAGCGTCTGCCGTTATATCGTTATCAAAAGTCTGATGCCCGACAATTTTGGAAGGAAACTCAATATCAAAACGGATATGCAGAGCCTTACCGTTGTTGGGCTTTAGCTCAATGCTGTTGCCTTTATCATCGGTAAATGTAACCGAACGCAAAACTTTTAAATATTTCCGCGGCGCATTTTGCGTGGTTTTTTCCGCCTTTTGCAAAATCTCATAAAACACTTTGCCGCTGCCGTCCATAATCGGCAGTTCCTGATTGGAGCACTCAATTTCCAAATTATCTATGCCTGCCGCATAAAGCGCCGCCATCAAGTGTTCAATCGTGCTTATCAAAACGCCGTCTTGCCCCAGACAGGTGCAGTTGCGGGTATCGGCAACCTGATTGTAAAGTGCGGGAATTTTGACGTTTTTTCCGTTCTGTGCGCGGCTAAAAACAATACCGGTATTTTCCGCTGAGGGTTTTAAGGTCAGTACCGACGAACAGCCGGAATGCAGACCGGTTCCTTCTATCTTGATTTGTTGTTTTAACGTTTGCTGCCACATAAAATTTAACCTTTCCGTTAAAAAAAAGCTGGTGGTCTATAAGCCGGGTTCTGTGCCTGCCATTGCTTTGCAACAAGGCAAAGTTTGCAGCGATAGCCATTCATCTTCACAAACCGTTGCCGGTCTGTTTTTGCGACCTACCCTTGGACAAGGTGGAAACGCCTCGTCAGAAGCAAGCTTCTGATAAATCCTAATTTGGTCTTACATCGGATAGGGCTTGCCTAAGACCCGCCGTATTGCTACGGCAGCGGTGAGCTCTTGCCTCGCCTTTTCACCCTTACCGGACATATAGTCCGGCGGTAGTTTTCTGCGGCGCTTTCCCTTGGATCTCTCCAGCCGGACGTTATCCGGTATCCCGTTTCCATGAAGCCCGGACTTTCCTCACTAACGGATTTTCCTTTCCGCAGCGCGGCTATCCGACCACCCTGTTGTTTAACCTATACGCAATTCTTTTCAAAAGCAACGGTTTTTAAAAGTTTTTGCATAATCTTAAATATATTTTAATTTATTTTAGGTTTGATAATGGCAGTAATGATTAAATTTTCAAGGAGTACAACACATGAAAAAACTTTTAACGACAGCTTCCGCTATTGCCGTTTTAGCCGCTTTTGCCTTGCCGGCACATGCCGAATGCGACGGCTGGTATGCCGGTTTGCGCGGCGGTATGGTTAAACATGACTTGTCCGGCGATTCAGAAAGTGCCGAATTTGGCGGCGATACAATTAAATTTGACGATGATTTGTTAATGATCAGCGGTGCGCTTGGTTATCGCTATCAGCACTGGCGCGGTGAATTTGAATTTGTTTGGCGCGATTATGTTGAAGGCGATGATCCGCTGACTACCGAAAAATTCAAGACCTATTCTTACATGCTGAATGTTTATTATGATTTGTTGCCCTACAATTGGTGGACACCTTATGTTAATGCCGGAATCGGTTTGACGCAGACAAAATATAGTTCATTTGATAAAGGTGTTGCCGGTGGTTCTAATTTGAGAAACGGCAACTATGATCCGATGAACTTTACCTGGGCAGTCGGCGCCGGTTTGTCATTGAAAGTGACCAATCGTTTCAATGTTGATGCCGGTTATCGTTATTATGATATGGGCGGTATCCGCGCTGCTGACCTTGACGCACAGGAAATTTATGCCGGCGTGCGTTACGTTTTCTAGTTGTTTAACAACTGTTGGCGAAGAGAGCTTTTTTAAGGCTCTCTTTTTTTGTGCGATATTGTAGGTTTATACTTGTTTTTTACGGCACAGACGTTAAAATTTCGGCATTGGTTTATATCATGGAGGTTTTTTATGGGAAACAAACTTTTCGGCACCGACGGCGTGCGCGGCGTTGCCAATGAATTTCCGATGACGGCGGAATTTGCCTTTCGGTTGGCGCAGACATTAAGCCAACTGATTTGCGTTAAGACAAAACGCGTTGCTCTGGCTAAAGACACGCGTCTTTCGGGCGATATGCTGGAAGCGGCGTTGGCTGCCGGTTTTACTTCTATGGGTGTTGATGTTGTTAAACTCGGGGTGGTGCCGACGCCGTTATTGACGGCTCAGACCGAAAGTTTAAACGTTGATATGGCCGTGATGATTACTGCCTCGCATAATCCTTATCATGACAACGGCATTAAACTGATTGATGCCAAAGGTGATAAGTTTTCCGATGAACAAACCGCAAAAATTGAAGAGCTTTTAACTTCCGAAACCGTGTTTGAGCATGATAAAGACAATATCGGACGGATTTTTGAAGATAATAAGTGTATTGCTGCTTATATGGAAAACGCCCGCAAGGTTGCGCCAAATTATAATGCCTTAAAAGGTTTAAGAGCGGTTTTGGATTGCGCTAACGGTGCATTTTCAAAAATCATGCCGCAGATTTTTAAGGATCTGGGCGCCGGAATTATCACGCTTTCAGACACGCCGGACGGACGCAATATCAATATGGATTGCGGTTCGCAGCATACGGAAAACTTGCAAAAGGTGGTACGCGAGAGCCATGCGCATATCGGCATTGCGGTTGACGGCGACGGCGATCGCATCATTATATGCGATGAAAACGGCAAACGCATTGACGGCGATCAAATTATTGCTTATCTTGCAACCTATTTTAAGGAAGAGGGATTGTTAAAAGGTAATGCCGTGGTGGCAACCATATGGTCAAACCTCGGGTTGGAAAAATATTTGCATTCTTTGGGTATCAGTTATTTCCGCAGCGCGGTCGGCGAACGTTATGTGATTGAAAAAATGCGTGAAACCGGCGCTAATGTCGGTGGTGAAGAATCCGGCCATATGGTACTCTCTGATTATGCCAAAACCGGCGATGCTTTGCTTACCGCCATCGTCATCAGTTGCGGATTGGTCAAAAGCGGCAAGAAAATGAGCGAGATTTTTCCGCTGTTTGAAAAATGTCCGTGCGAAATCACCAGCATTCGTTTTAAATCGGCTGAAGAAGTCGGTATTGCCATGGATAGCTCCATTGTGCAAAATACAATTTCCGAAGTTAAAAAACAAATTGAAGGACAAGGTTCGGTTATTGTCCGCAAATCAGGCACCGAACCGGTTATTAAAGTGCGGGTTGAAGGCGAAGATGCCGCGTTGGTTAAAAGTTTAAGTAATATCATTGTTACGGAAATTGCAAAATACAGTTAAAGCTTAAACCTTTATTTACTTAAAACACCTATTATTTTATTGTTAAATTTTCCATTAGGGGATTTGAAAAAATGATAAAAGGTATTTTGGCGCTCTTTAATTTGGGGTTGATTTATAACCCGATGGTTCTTTTGGGTATTTTATCCGGCTTTATTGCTATGGGCGCGTTAGAGGATGAACAACTGCATGCGCTTTATACCAATTATCATTTGTATCTTTTGATGCTTTTGATTGCCTGTCTTTATGTTTATTTTTTCAAACGGACATTTATGCAAAACGGTTATGACACTGATTGGAAAGCCACCATCCAAACCATGGTCGGACATTTTTTAATGTTGGTTGTTTCTTTTATTCTCAGTATGTTATTTGTGATGTCGATTTCTTTCGGCGGAACAGAAGAAGAGGTTGATTATGATGCACTTCCGGGCTTTACGCAAGTTGAGCAGGATATTAAAAATCAGCAAAAAGAACTGCAAGAAAATTATGACGCCATTATGAAAGCCATTGACACACCGGTAATGTAATTTTGTAAATAACCCTATCATATTTTTTCTGACGTATTCTCATAGAATGTTTTTTCTCTGTCATGTCACCGATGCGCAATAATGCGGTGGTTGAGGCGTCTGTTGCACATCACTTTCCCGTCACGCCACCACCGCGCGTCAGTGCGGCGGTTTGGGCGTCTGTTGCTCGTTTGGAGAAGAGACCCCTAAACTCGCCGACATCGTCGGCTCATGGGGTGACGGGGATTGGGATTGTCGTCGGCTCGTGGGGTGACGAGGACTGGGGCTGGAGTTGTCGACAGTGGCATGACAGTAAACAATAAGTAGAAATTTATCCCCACCAGACTCTTTAAAATTGCAAAAAAAAAAAACGGTTTAGAATGACGTGAAAACAGGTATTTTTTGCAA
>CALXZJ010000028.1 GCA_944393235.1 uncultured Alphaproteobacteria bacterium
GCAAAATAAATGTATTTACGCGGTATTCTAAACCGTTTTTTTTTTTTGCAATTTTAAAGAGTCTGGTGGGGATAAGTCACTATCAATGGGCAAAATGCCGCACGCAACATTGCTACTGAATTTTTGAAATTTATATTTGTTTTTCAATCCAGGCCATAATCAGCCCAACCAAATATTGTTGTTGTGCGTCGGTCAATTCAACGCCCTGTTCAAAGTGATGCCACTTATAAATGCAGCTCCGGCAGCAACAAGCTGTAGCGTGTTGAGCAACAAACACCGGATGTCCTTTCATCGGGGTTTGTTTGCCGTCATGATAAGGATAAGCAGGTGCCACTCTTTGCCGCATAAAATCTTCGGCATGTCGCCGGATGGTATCAAGTCCTTTTTGCCGGATATATTGTTTATCCTTGTCTTTCAAACAAAAGCGACGGCGAAAATCCGAAGTTGATAATTTTTGCAAAATTTCTTCATACATAATTTATGATTAAAACTTTTTGTTTAAAAAAACAAGTTGGTTTTTAACCCTTAAATAGGTTGAAAAATTTTTCTAAACTTGTTAAATTATGCGCCAAGAGGAACAAAAATGTTTGATGTCTATAAAATCAGAAAAGATTTTCCAGTTTTAACGCAGAATATAAACGGTAAACCGAATATATATTTGGATTCGGCGGCATCGGCGCAAAAACCCGACTGCGTGATTGATAAAATGTGCCGGGTCTATAAAACAACTTTTGCCAATGTGCACCGCGGGGCTTATGCTTTGGCTGATGAAATCACCGCTGAATATGAAGATGCACGTCAGACCGTGCAAAAATTTATCAATGCCTCTTCGGCAAAAGAAATCGTCTTTACCCGCAACGCGACGGAGTCAATCAATTTGGTTGCAGCCACATGGGCATTGAATAATCTGCATGAAAGCGATGAGATTTTACTTTCGGAAGCCGAACATCACGCCAATTTGATTCCGTGGCAGATTGTGACTCAAAAGACCGGTTGCACCTTAAAAATTTTTAAAATCGGCGATGATGGTTCTTATTTGCCCGAAGAATTTACAAAAAATTTGAACGAGCGCACGAAACTGGTGGCAACAACCGGAATGTCAAATGTCCTGGGAACAATCTTTCCGGTAAAAGACATAACAACAGCAGCGCATCAGGTCGGAGCCAAGGTGCTGATAGATGCTTGCCAGTTGGCGGTGCATCAACCAATAGATGTGCAAGCTATTGATTGCGATTTTCTGGCTTTTTCCGGCCACAAAACCTATGGTCCGACCGGCATCGGCGTGCTATACGGAAAATTTGAAATTTTGCAAAATATGCCGCCTTATCAAACCGGGGGCGATATGGTGGAAAAAGTGACCTATCAAAAAACCACTTATGCCGAACCGCCGGCGCGTTTTGAAGCCGGAACACCGGCGATTGTGGAAGCAATCGGTTTGGGCAAGGCACTGAAATATATGCTTAATTTAGGGTGGAAAGATATAATTGCCCATGAACGGGAACTGACACATTATATGTTGCAACAAACTGCCGAAATAAAAGGTTTTAAGCATATCGGCACGGCACAAAACAAAGGCGGGGTCTTTGCTTTTCAAGTTGGGAAAATTCACCCGCAGGATTTAGCTTATGTTTTGGGTAAAGAAGGCGTGGCGGTGCGCATCGGCCACCATTGTGCCGAACCTTTGGTCAACCGCATGGGATATACCTCGTTAGCACGGGCGTCTTTAGGACTTTATAGCACCAAAGAAGATATAGACGCCTTTGTTGCCGCAGTTAAAAAAGCATCGACATTTTTCTGATTTGTTGACATTACTCAAGATAGGTTTATAACTACCTGAAATATAGTTTAGGTTGATGAGAAAAATATGACTGAAGAAATTGATGAAAATGAAGCCAGACTTTTGCAAGCCATGAGCATAGACGACACGCCTCCGGCTGAATTCAAAGCATATGCCGGCAAAGCGTTACCGGCAGGCGAAGAACCGGCACGGATGTATGATATTATTGAGGCGCTTAAAACGGTGTCTGACCCTGAAATCATGATAAATGTTTATGATTTGGGGTTGATTTATAAAATACAACAGACCGAAAACGGCGATTTAAACATTGAGATGACATTGACCGCACCAAATTGTCCGGTTGCCGGTATTTTGCCACAGCAGGCAGCTGATGCGGCGGCCGGTGTTAAAGGGGTGGGTAAGGTTGAGGTTAAAGTTGTTTGGGAGCCGGCATGGACAATGGATCGTTTAAGCGAAGAAGCCAAGGCTATGTTGGAGCTGTTTTAGGAGATGCAAAAATGGAAAATATAGAAGAGTTAACCGAAAATTTTTCCATGCTTGAGGATTGGGAAGATAAATACCAATATTTGATAGACTTAGGCGAAAAGTTGCCGCCTCTGGAAGAAAAATATAAAACAGATGAATGGAAAGTCAGCGGTTGCCAGTCGCAAGTTTGGTTGGTACCGGAATGCAAGGGAGATTTGATATCATTTAAAGGCGACAGCGACGCAATCATGGTTAAAGGGATTATTGCAATTGTTTTGGCAATATACGGAAATAAATCTGCACAAGAGATAAAAAAAATTGAAGTTGAAAAAATTTTTGCTAAACTTGGTTTAGGAGAACATTTAAGCCCGAGCCGCCGAAACGGAATGATGTCTATGGTTGATAAAATTCGGTTTTATGCGGCAAGCCTGGAAAAATAAGCCGATGAATATTCATGAATATCAAGCAAAACAAATTTTAAATCGCTACGGCATAAATATATTAAAAGGCGGCATTGCCTATACGCCGGGCGAAGCAAAACGTGTTGCGCAGCGTGTTTCACCGCGTGGACCATGGGTGTTGAAAGCGCAGATACAATCCGGTGCGCGTGCTGAAGGACATTTTGTGGAAAAACGCGCCGGCAAAGAAGGCGGAATTCGTTTTTTAACCGGCCGTAAAGATATTTTTGAAGAAGCGCAAAAAATGCTTGGCGCAACGCTGATAACCAAACAAACCGGCGCTAAAGGAAAGCTTGTCAGTAAAATTTATATTGAAGAGTATTTTCCGGCTGAAAAAACTTTTTATGCCAGTTTGGTGATTGATCGCATGATACCTTGCGTCACCTTGTTGATAACGGCATCTACCACGAATATGATAGATTTGGCAGTCAACAACCCTGAAAAAATTTTACGCATAAATCTAGGCTTAAATGATAAAATACGAACTGAGCAACTTTCTCAGATTATGGATTTTTTAAAGCTTGAAGAAAAATGTCGAAAAGGTCTTAAAAAATTTATTAACGGCATGCATCGGGCTTTTATGGATTTGGATGCCATCATGATGGAAATTAATCCTGTTGGCATAGATGCTAAAGGCGAATTGGTGGCTCTGGATGCCAAAATTTCATTTGATGATAATGCATTGTTCCGCCACCCGGACATTGTCCAACTTCATGATGATTATGAAGACGATGATAGAGTATTAAAAGCTGCCAAATATGGTTTTCAGTATCAAGATTTTGATGACGGAAGTGTTGGTTGTATCGTCAATGGTGATGGTCTGGCTTTATCAATAGCGGATATGCTGCATAACAAAGCTGAACAAATGGCTTGTTTCTTAAATGTCAAAGGCGGTGTAGACAAAGATAAAAT
Source organism: uncultured Alphaproteobacteria bacterium (assembly GCA_944393235.1). Classification (GTDB taxonomy): domain Bacteria; phylum Pseudomonadota; class Alphaproteobacteria; order RF32; family CAG-239; genus CAAFZY01. Next base: position 3,634 of record CALXZJ010000028.1, read on the forward strand.
TTCTGCCGGAATAAAAATCATTATGACCAATCCGCGGGTAGAGGGCATCTTAATTGATATTTTAGGCGGCTTTTTACGATGCAATTTAGTAGCAGATGGTATTATAGCCGCTGCTTCTGAAGTTGGCTTAAATGTTCCTTTGGTTGTACGTTTTGAAGGAACAAACAAAGACGAAGCCCAAGAAATTTTAAATAACTCCGGTCTGCCGGTAATTATGGCAGAAACAACTGAAGAAAGTGTCAACAAGCTCCTTAAAGCCATGGAGGAAAGCGACTGATGTCAATTTTGGTAAATAAACGAACCAAAGTTTTGGTTCAAGGCATTACGGGTATGCAAGCTTCGTTTCATGTCAAACGTTCTATGGCTGTCGGCACACAGATTGTAGCCGGTGTATCGCCGCAACGAGGCGGGACAAAATATGGAGGGGTCCCGGTTTTTAACACGGTTAAGGAAGCTGTTGACGCAACAGGCGCTTCCGCTTCGGTTATGTTCGTCCCGGCTCGTTTTGTTAAAGATGCAGTAAAAGAGGCTGTTGAGGCAGAATTATCCGTCGCGGTAACAATTGCTTATGGCGTCCCGATTCGGGATATGCTGGAAATCAAAGCAATGCTTAAAGGTTCAAAAACAATATTGATTGGACCCAACACACCGGGGATTATAACACCGGGAGAGGCATGTTTAGGTATTTTCCCGGAAAATATTCATCGACCGGGCAATATCGGCGTTATATCGCGTTCTTCTACCTTAACTTACGAAGCCGTGTTGGAAACCGACCGAGCCGGCTGTGGCCAGTCAACAGTTATAGGCTTGGGCGATGATATTATTGTCGGGACAGATTTTGTTGAGCTTTTAAAACGTTTTCATCAAGATGAAAAAACCAAAGCGATTGTCTTGCTTGGAAAATTAGGCGGAACTTTTGAAGAAGCAGCAGCAGAATGTTATCAACGTTTGCCAAACAAAAAGCCGGTGATTAGTTATGTGGCAGGAACAGCGGTGCCGTTTGATTATAAAATGGGCTATGCCGGAGATATTATCACCCGGGGTAGAATTACTGCCGAAGACAAAAAACAAGCCATGCGTCGGTCGGGAATAATTGTTGTTGATAGCATTAATGAAATTCATCAGCGCTTGCAGGCCTTAAATCTTAATAGTCAATAAAGTTATATGAAAAATTTTTTACAAAAAGTTTTAAATTTTTTACTTCCGCCGCGCTGCATATGTTGTGGTAAAATTTTAGATAATGAAAATAGTTTATGCCCAGAATGTTTTCAACGCATAACATTTATTAGCGAACCATATTGCAGCCATTGTGGTATACCGTTTGCAGACATTGAGAATATAAATGTAAAAATGCTTTGCCCGAATTGTATCAAAGAAAAGAAACATTTGTTTAGGATGGAGCGCTCGGCAATCAAATATGATGCGGTATCCAAGAAGACGATTTTAGCTTTCAAATTTATGGATAAAACCGAAAATGCCAAAATTTTTGCCAAATGGCTAAAAATTGCCGGTAAAGATATTTTTACTTTAGGTGCAGATGTTTTAATACCCGTTCCACTCCATTATCGCCGATTAATTAAGAGGCGGTATAATCAATCAGCATTGTTGACTTTAGAGCTAAGCAAATTAACCAAAATTCCGGCAGATGTGTTTTCGTTGATAAAATTCAAACCCACCAAACCGCAAGTTCGTTTTACCGGTAAAGCTAGAAGAAAGAATGTGAAAGGTGCATTTAAAATCAAAACCCCTGAAAGAATAAAAGGCAAACGTGTTGTTTTGATTGATGATGTTTTAACCACCGGTTCAACGGTACGAGAATGTGCTAAAGTTTTACTTTCTGCGGGAGCTGCGTCCGTTGATGTGTTAACAGTAGCACGAGTATATCGCAGTTAGCTTATTTTGATAAACTTTGAACATAAGCTTTAACAATTGGAACGTCTGCCGGCGAAAATTGATAATCAAGCATTTCTTGCGGTTTTACCCATTTGTATTGTTCATGCTCACATATTTTTGTTATAATAGGTGAAGTGCATTCTGCCAAAAAGGCATTAATAACAAACGAACCAAACGGATACTCATAAGAAGAACGCATAAAAAGCGAGCCGACATTAACTTTAAGATCCAACTCTTCCAAAAGTTCACGTTGCAAGCATTCTTCCAATGTTTCACCGGCTTCTAGCTTACCGCCGGGGAGTTCCCAAAAAAATTCCAAATCTTTACCACGCTTGCGTTGAGCAATTAAAACAGAGCCTTCATAAACAATGATTCCGGCTGCAATTTGTTTTATGCCGTCTGACATTAATTTTATTTCTTTCCGGGCTTAACATAAGCTAAAGCGGCATGTTCTTCGCAATATGTCTGTCCGCTGCGAACTTTTTTTCCGCAAAAGCAAAAATTATCATCTTTCGGGTCACCAATCGGCCAACGGCAAGTATGGTTATCCAGTTCGGTTAATTTCAAACAAGCGCTGCTGCCGGCAGATTTTTCAAACCCGGAAGGCATAATATCCCGCACGACCGTGTCAGATGTTTTTTTAGGAGATTTGGCTATAACGGCAACATTTTCTTCAACACTTTCAACCACAGTGGTTTCAGAGCTTTTATTAGAAGAAGAACTTTCTTTTTTCTTAATTGGGGAAGGGCGTGCCGTTAAATTTAGTCTGTGGACTTTACCGACAATAGAATTTTTAGAAACGCCGAGTTTTTTGGCAATTTCATTGGTAGTCAAACCTTGTTTCCACATTTTTTTCAAGCCTTCTACCATTTCATCAGTCCAAGCCATATTTTTTCTCCTTCTGATAAAGATTAACTTTTCTTAACTTTAAGGCAATATTTTTTTTGAGTCTAGCTTTAATTAAACAAATAGCACTTTTTTTTCTAAAAAAATATGTTATTCTCATACAAAAAATTATGAAACACAGAGTGAAAATCGAAATGATAAAATATATTTTAGGCACAGCATGTTCTATAATAACACTTTTCTTAACCGTTGACTGTTACGCAAAAGAAAATTTATCCCAAGCGCAAACCAATGAAGACAAGGCAATTTATCCAGAAAGTCCGGATTTTTATACCAAATACTTTAAGATTGATTTAAATGTCCCCATACCGGACGTCAAAGCCTTGAAAGAAGAGCTAAGGCGACAACATGAAGTATATAATCCTCGTTATATCGTCAGTTGGGACATGGGTTCGACATTTGATAAGTTATGGGTGGCAACAATCAAAAATTTTGGCACGAGCGAAAAGCGGATAAAAGGCGAAAATGAAGATGAGCTGATAGCTCTTATCAAAGCCTTGCCTAAAGAATATTATCCATACATCGGGCCATATTTACACACCTTACCCTCAATGCCGGACAAAGTGCTGAACATGCCCGGAATTAAAGAAACTAAAAATACATTTCCTAAGCGTATAGCGCCGCAGTTACAAGGCATTGAAGATTTAGAATTTTTATCGCCGTATTTATATATTTTACTAATGCCGGAAATGTGGCCGAGCAATAATAAAAATATAGAAATGCCAAGCATGCGTCCTGCCCAAATTCCGCCAATAAAATATGAGCCGAACTTTTATGCTGATGTTCTGCAAAACACGCCTAAACAAGGTTTTGGCGGATTAGCCCGTACCGATGACAAACCCGGGGCTGACAAATTGCGAACACTGCATGCCACGGAGTCTTCCCCATTAACCAGTGTCGATATTAAGGCGTTTTTAAATACGTTAGATGATATTAAAGAATTTGCCACACTAGAAAACACTTTGAAAATCATTGAAGCCGGCAATGTATTAGATTATTGGGAACATAAGAACGGAACGGCGCTAAGATTAAACGGGTTAAAAGATGCCGTCAACCCATGCCAACGTTTGGTTTTAAAAATCAAATGGGCGGGTATGGAAACCGAGTTTGCCACAGTGGTTGCCCAAGATGGTTTCACCCCTGAGGAGTGGGCATATACTTGCGATAAAACCTTAAAGGCATATAGGGTTTCTCGGATATCTGCGCCACAGTTAACATCGCTTAAAATATATAAAGCAGGGGTTTATAACAACAGCATAGAAAAAATGCACCCTCTGTGGCAGGAAAGCCAATTTGCAACAATGCAAAGCTTGTTGGAAATGTACAAAGCGCCTTATTCAGATGTACAAGCAGCCTTAAAAAACGAGAGTTTGATTAAAGAAAAACTAAAACCGTTAGGCGGCATACTCATAACGACACCTATTCCAAACTAAAAAACGGATTTTGACCATTTTTATAAAAAAAATGTTGCATTCGCGGCAGATAATATGTATAAAAATGTAAACTTAATTTTAATCAATTTTATAAGGAAAAAAAATGGCACGCGTCACAGTTGAAGATTGTATTGAAAAAGTTCCCAACCGTTACGAGTTGTTAATGGTTGCTGCCCAACGGGCTAAAGATATAGAATCCGGCGCACCGCTGCAGGTCAACCGCGACAATGATAAAAATTCCGTTGTTGCGCTGCGGGAAATTGCTGAAGGCAGAGTAAGTATTGAAGAATTGCAAAAATCATTGGTGATGAATTTGCAAAAATACGTTGAAGTGGAAGAACCTGAAGAAGAAGAGCTGGAAATTTTGGCAGCTGAAAAAGAACTTTCTGAATTGGACAGCCAATTTGACAGCAGCATGCTTTTAGATTCAGAGCTAAATGATTCTATGCAAATTCATGATGAAGATTCGGATATAAACCTTGAAGACGATTCGGATGCAGATCTTGATGATGGTGATTTGGACGTTGACGATTCGTTTGATGATGATATGTCTGATGATTTTGCTGATGAAAATGAGGATTTTTAAGAAAATTTAAGACAATCTCAATCTTTTTACGCATAAAATGAAGCAGAATTTGTTTTAGTTTGACAAGTTCTGCTTTTATTTTTTTTAAATTTACAATATAGTCAATAGTTAAGAGGACAAATGTTACGACAGTATGAATTGGTTGATTTGGTTAAATCTTATGACCCGGAAGCAGATGAAGATGCTTTGAACCGGGCTTATGTGTTTGCCATGAAAAAACACGGTGCCCAATTACGCACATCTGGCGACCCTTACTATTCCCACCCGATTGAGGTTGCCGGTATTTTAACCAAATTCAAGCTCGATTCAGCATCCATCATAGCCGGGCTTTTACATGATACGGTTGAAGATACCGATACCACGGTTGAAGAAGTCCGAGAGCTTTTTGGAAATCAAGTGGCGTCTTTGGTTGATGGCTTAACCAAATTAGCCATGATTGAACAAAAATCCGGCAGCAGCAAACAAGCAGAAAATTTTAGAAAACTTTTGCTTGCCATGTCTGATGATATTCGTGTTTTGCTGATTAAATTGGCTGATCGACTGCACAATATGCGCACACTGCATTTTTGCCCGCCGGAAAAAAGGCAGCGCATAGCCAGAGAGACATTAGACATATACGCACCTTTGGCTGAACGTATCGGCATGCAGGAAGTCAAAGACGAATTAGAAGAAATTGCATTTGCCGAATTACATAAAGAAGCACACGATTCTATAGTAGCCCGATTAAATTTTTTACGCGAACAAGGAAGCAATATCGTCCCCAAAATCATTAGCCGACTTGAAAAAGACATGGCAGAAAATGAAATTAAGGCAACAGTTAGCGGTCGGGAAAAAGCGCCTTATTCAATATGGCGCAAAATGCAGCAAAAAAACGCTTCGTTTGAACAATTGTCAGACATTATGGCTTTTCGCATCTGTGTTGAAGACATAGCCTCGTGTTATCAAGCGTTAGGCGTTATTCATAGCAAATATCATATGGTGCCGCGTCGATTTAAGGATTATATTTCAACGCCCAAGCCCAACGGTTATCAGTCTATCCACACCGGCGTTATCGGGCCGGAAAACACCCGGATTGAAATACAAATCCGTACTTATGAAATGCATGAGATTGCCGAAAAAGGCGTGGCGGCACACTGGGCGTATAAACAAGGACAAAAAGCAGAAGGACGTAATTTCCGCTGGATGCGTGAACTTTTAGAGATTTTAGATCAAGCCGCCAATCCGGAAGAGTTTTTAGAAAACACCAAACTTGAAATGTATAATGATCAAGTGTTTTGTTTTACCCCCAAAGGCGACTTAATCGGTCTGCCGCGCGGTTCCACGCCGGTAGATTTTGCCTATGCGGTACACTCCAACGTCGGAAATACTTGTGTGGGAGCCAAGGTCAACGGAGAAATCAAACCTTTAAGAACGGTTTTACAAAACGGTGATCAAGTAGAGGTTTTAACATCTAAAGCGCAGCATCCCTCAACCGAATGGGAGCGTTTTGTCGTAACCGGTAAAGCCAAAGCCGCCATCAGGCGTTATGTTCGTGCCACCAAACGTGAGCAATTTATCACACTCGGTAAAGAGATTTTGGAGCGTTTGTTTAAAGGCGAAAATCTGGAATTAAGCGAAAAAGGCTTAGTCGGTGTTCTGCAAAATTTTGAAGCCGAAGCCATAGATGATATTTATGCTAAAGTCGGTGAGGGGTTGATAACCGGCTGGGATGTTTTAAAAGCGGTCTACCCGGCGTACAAACAATCCAAACTTGATAAAATGGTCAAATCCATTAAAGTTCCGGGGTTTAAGAAAAAGAAAAAAACCGAACCTTTAAAAATTAAAGGATTGATAGCCGATATGGCGGTGCATTTTGCCGGTTGCTGCCATCCGCTGCCGGGCGATAGAATTGTCGGCATTGTAACCACCGGCAAAGGCGTAACGGTTCATGCCATTGATTGCAAAGCGCTGGAAAAATACAGTAACGAACCGGAACGCTGGTTGGATATTGATTGGGGTGATAATGCCGCCGAAGAGTTTCACACCGCGCGCATTAAAGTAATGCTAAGCAACGAACCGGGAGCTTTAGGCGATTTATCTAATTTGATTGCTCGTCAGGAAGCCAATATTTCAAATTTAAACATTGTGTACCGCACTTTGAGCTATTTTGAAATCTTGATTGATTTAGAAGTTCGCGATTTGGAACATCTAAATACAATTATTGCTGCGCTTAAAGCCTCCAAAGTAATCAGTTATGTCGCTCGTGCGACGCAGTAAACAGGTGAAAAATGATTTATGGCATCGGGACAGATATTGTTAATGTAAAACGTTTGGAAAAAGGGCGTGATTTTTTAAATCGCTTCATTAAACATAGTTTGACCGACGATGAACAACAGCAAATGGCGCGCCGCGGTTTGGCAGACATTTCGGCTGAGGTTTTATACCTGGCAAAACGTTTTGCCGCCAAAGAAGCGGTGGTCAAAGCCATCGGCACGGGCTTTCGCGATGGGATTTATTTATCGGATATTTCCATTCTAAATGATGATGACGGACGCCCTTTGGTCACGTTGTCCGGCAATGCTGCAAAATATGTGCAAAAAAACATTAGCCGAAATTATAAAATTCATCTTTCTTTAAGCGATGATTATCCCTTTGCCGTTGCCTTTGCCGTGCTCGAAGTTTGAAATGATTATAAAGTGTGTCTGATGTTAATATTATTCCATGACAAACAGTATTGTTACAATTAACCATTTAAACGGATATGCTTAAAAATCTTTATCATACCATACAAACAGTAAAGAACAATGCATTGAACTTTCTGTACAAACATTACATAAAGTCTCAGTATCCGTAACTTTTAAGTTCTTAAAGCAAAGCTTGTCATCAGAACAAAACCTGTCACCATATACATGACTAAGCATTTGTGTTTCATTCGCGTTTGCGGAGCGGAGTATTTCTACATAACCGAGATCACCAGAAAAGTTTTTTGCCAACAAGTACACATTTTGACAAGTTTGTTTGCTGATATTGTCATTTTGAATCTCAATGGATAAGCCCATATAATTGGCTTTATGATGAGATATTCTAATGTTATTGTTGAAAATATCTTTGATATATCTGTCATAATTTTTATCGTTTTGCGAATATAACATTTCCACAGGAATTTCATTTAATTTGCGTAAATATGAGATAACAGATTCGGCGTTTCCTTCGCTTGTTTCTGTCACTGGAATTCGTAAATCTCTCTGATAGCGGATAACAGCATTGAATAAGGTGCTTAGCTGTTCGCTCTGCTTATTAAGCCTGTATCGCATCATCGCCTTGGAATAACCGGCAATCGCCCCGACGCTTAATACGCCGATAATGGCAAGTACCCCGAGCATTTCCACCATAGATCGCCCATTTTCACGCATAACATTCTCTCCAATTTGCAAAGTAAATGTATTTGCGCGTCATTCTAAATCATTTTTTTTTTTTGCAATTTTAAAGAGTCTGGTGGGGATAAGTTTCTACCGGTAGGCACAATATGCACTTTATCGTCATGCCACTGCCGAGCGTTGTCCTTTTCTATTGTCATGCCTCCGAGGTGTTGAAAACACCGAGGATGAGGCATCTCTTCTCCATACGTGCAACAGACGCCTTATAAAAAAGAGGCAACCAAATTTTATTTTTTATTCAAAGCCTGATACTCAAACCACTTGGCAATTTTCAAGAAACGAAAATAAGCGTAAGAAGTTGCCATCCAAAAGCCGCATGTTCCGTAAAGACAATAGCGCCGTTTGAAGTAATAAATCAAAAACTGCCGCGGCATTTCCGTATAAAGGCGCAGACGGGAATATTTCTTGTTCTTTTCCAAAGCGGTTTTAACCAACTCATCAGTGTACATGTTGAGCTTGTACCACAGCTGTGTCAAAGACACATATGAATAATGATGCACCTTACCGTTTAATTGTTCCACCCGACAATTTTCGTCCCAAACGACACGGTCATGGGTTAAATCATCGGGCATATTGGCTTTTTTACGGTTATAAAGCCGCACTTGATTATAAGTCTTGGCAAAAATACGCGGTTTGGTATCTCCCGGAAGCATATCGCATATTTTGATTTTGTAAGCATCAGCGGTCGGTTTTTTCTTGATTTGTTTGATTTCAGCTATCAACTCGTCGGACAAAACTTCATCGGCATCTAGCGATAAAACCCAATCGTTTGCGCATTTGTTTTGCGCAAAATGTTTTTGGGAAGATATGTTTTTCCATTTGTGAAAAACAAATTTGGTTTTGAATTTTTCAGCGATTTGTTTTGTCTTGTCTGTGCTGCCGCTATCCACCACCACAATTTCATCAGCCACCTTAGTCGCGGCCTTCAGCGTCTTTTCCAAACGCAATTCTTCGTTAAGCGTCACCAAATAAACAGATAATTTAACCATTGTTTTTTCCAACATTATTAAATATAAATTATATGTCCGTTTTTTTTAATAAAAAGTCAAGACCAAAAATCAATGGATTAACATCAAAAAAAACGTTTGCGTTAAACGGACGTTTAATACAAACGTCAAATTAAAAAAGGAAAACAAATGAATTTATCTGTTTATCTGATAACCTTAAATGAGGAAAGCCGTCTCGAAAACACTTTAAAGGCCGCGGCCAAAGTAGCCGATGAAATTGTGGTGGTGGATAGTGGCAGTACGGATAAAACGGTTGAAATTGCAAAAAAGTATAAAGCAAGAGTTTTTTACCACGAATGGAAAAGCTACTGCGACCAAAAGTCGTTTGCCGAGAAAAAATGCTCTTCGAATTGGGTTTTAATGCTTGATGCCGATGAAGTTTTGTCCGATGAGTTGATTGCTGAAATCAAACAAATCAAGAAAAACCCGACCGCCGACGCTTACAAAATCAAAATATGCAATATGTTTCCGGGAGATAAAAAACCACGTATTTTTGCGCAAAGTTTTAATGCCGTTCGTTTATATAACCGAGATTATGCTTATATGCCGCCGGATTTGTGGAACAAGGACAGAGTGGAAGTCAATAACCCCAAAAATGTTTTTCAGCTTAAAAATAAAATATATCATTATTGTTTTTTAAGTTTGGAGCAGGCAACGGCAAAATACAATCTTCATGGCTCGGAACTGGTAAAGACGGCGGTTGCCGAAAAGCGTTATTTTACCAAGTTGCGTCTTTATACGGAATTTCCGCGGCAATTTTTGCGTTATTATTTCTTGAAAAGATACTTTTTGTTAGGCACGCAAGGATTTATTCAAGCCATGGTTTTATCCCATTTTCGTTTTTTAAAAATTGCCAAATGGTTTGAATATCAATCCTTACATAAAAAATAAAAAAGCCCGCAGTTGAAGCGGGCTTAAACATTTACAGTCAGTTAAAATTCGGCCAAAACTTTTGCCGTTTCGGCAACGTTGTGCAAGCTCATCATGGCAATGGTGTTGTAACCGTTGTCGACATGGACAACCTCGCCGGTGATGGCTGAACCCAAAGGCGAGAGCAAAGCCAAAGCGGCATGGCCGACTTCTTCTTGGGTAACATTGCGCAACAACGGCGCGTTTAATTCGTTCCAGCGCAAAATTTTGCGGAAATCGCCGATGCCGGAAGCCGCCAACGTTTTAATCGGACCGGCGGAAATCGCGTTAACGCGTACGCCCTGAGTACCCAAATCCACGGCAGCGTAACGAACGGAAGCTTCCAAAGCGGCTTTGGCCACGCCCATGATGTTATAGTTGGGCAAAACACGCTCGGCGCCGAGATAAGTCAACGTTACGATTGAACCGCCTTCGTTCATAATCGACGAGGCGCAGCGGCAGGCTTCCAAAAATGAATAGCACGAAATATGCATGGTGTTCAAAAAGTTGTCTAATGTCGTGTCAATGGTGCGGCCTTTGAGCTGGTCCTTGTCCGAAAAAGCAATGGCGTGAACCACAAAGTCAATTTTGCCCCATTTTTCGCCGAGTTCCTTAAAGCAGGCTTCAACAGAGGCAGAGTCGGAAACATCACATTTAATGAGTGTTGGTTCAAAAGCAAGTTGCTCAGCCAGCGGGCGGACTCTTTTTTCCAAAGATTCATTTTGGTATGAAAAAGCAATTTGCGCTCCTTGTTCGTTTAAGGCGCGGGCAATGCCCCAGGCAATGGAGTGGTCGTTGGCCAGACCCATAATCAAACCTTTTTTGCCGGCCATCAACGGAGTAACATTAGTCATTTTTATCTTTTCCTTTGCGTTATAAAAAAAATTAATATACAGTTGTTAATAAGTTGTTTTATTTATAGATTATCGTTAGAAGGTTATTTATCTAATAAAATTGTATTTGTAAACATTTTTTTGAGATTTAAGGCAATGTGTTGGAAAACTAGAATGTTAGAAATCGGCGCCAAGTGTCGCGATTTTTTATATTTTCTCCTAAAGCGCGCCCAAAACGATACGGTTTTGCGCGTGGCGTCGTCTTTAAGCTACACCTCGTTGATAGCACTTGTTCCGGTGCTGGCGATTGCTTTGGCGGTGTTTTCGGCTTTTCCGGTTTTTAATGAAACGCGCGAGCAAATACAAAACTTGATTGTGCAAAATCTGGTCCCCGATGCCGGACAAGACATCAAAATGTACTTTACTCAGTTTATAGACGCTGCCGCCAAATTAACCACCATCGGTGTGGTCGGTATCGCCTTAACCGCTATTCTGTTGCTTTCGACAATAGAAAACAGTTTTAATTTTATTTTTAAGGTTACCCGCCCGCGGCGTTTCACCACCAAAATCACCCTGTATTGGACGATTATCACCTTAGGTCCGTTGCTCTTGGGTGCGGCGTTTTCCTTAAAAGGGATTGCCGCGTTTAACGATGTTTTGCAAAGCGTGCCGGAAATCAAGGTCGTTTTGGGCAGCGTTTTGCCGTTTTTCTTGACCTGGCTGGTTTTAGCCTGCGTTTATGTGTTTGTGCCCAACAAGAAGGTCGGGTTTTTAAATGCCGCCGCCGGGGCGTTTGTTGCCATGTGTTTGTTCTGGCTGTTAAGAAACGGTTTTGCCTTGTTTATGGTCAAAAACAATACTTATAAAACCTTATACGGTGCCGTGGCGGCTGTGCCGTTGGTGCTTATCTGGATGTATCTTTATTGGGTGGTGGTGATTTTCGGTGCCGTGTTTACCGCGGCTTTGGAGGAGTTCCGCCAGCTTGACCGCCGCAATTTAAATAAGATTATACTCGGAGGCAAACCAAACAAAAGATAATATGGAATATTTTGAAAATTGCTCTTGCAAAAAGAACAAAAATAGAACATAAAGAAAAATATAAACAACCTTAAACCTGTGAAAGTGAGAAAATATGGAAAAAGATAAAGCATTAGACGCGGCGTTAAGCCAGATTGAACGGGCGTTCGGCAAAGGCTCAATCATGCGTTTGGGGCAAAGCACCAACATTGATATTGAGGCTATCTCCACCGGTTCTTTGGGCATAGACATTGCCTTGGGCATCGGCGGTTTGCCCAAAGGGCGTATTGTGGAAATCTACGGACCGGAAAGTTCCGGTAAAACCACGCTGGCTTTAAGCGTGATTGCCCAGGCTCAGAAAAAAGGCGGTACCTGCGCTTTCATCGATGCCGAACACGCTTTGGATCCTTCTTATGCCAAAAAAATCGGCGTGGATATTGAAAACCTGCTGATTTCGCAGCCGGATGCCGGCGAGCAGGCCTTGGAAATCGCCGATACACTGGTGCGTTCCGGCGCGATAGATGTTTTGGTGGTGGATTCGGTGGCAGCTCTTGTGCCGAAGGCTGAACTTGAAGGCGAGATGGGCGATTCTCACATGGGCTTGCAGGCACGTTTGATGAGTCAGGCACTGCGCAAGCTGACATCAACCGTTTCCCGCTCCAATACGCTGATTATATTCATTAACCAGATTCGCATGAAAATCGGCGTGATGTTCGGCAATCCTGAAACCACGACCGGCGGCAATGCTTTGAAGTTTTACGCTTCCGTGCGCATGGACATTCGCCGCATCGGCGCGATTAAAGACAAAGACGAGGTTATCGGCAGCCAGACACGAGTCAAGATTGTCAAAAACAAGGTTGCGCCGCCGTTTAAAACGGTTGATTTTGACATTATGTACGGCGAGGGCATTTCCAAAACCGGTGAATTGATTGATTTGGGTGTCAAAGCCGGTTTGGTGGAAAAATCCGGCGCATGGTTCTCCTATAAGGGGGAAAAACTCGGGCAGGGACGTGAGAACGCCAAATTGTTTTTAAGAGATCATCCGGAAGTGGCGGAAGAAATTGAAAACAAAATACGTGCCGATGCCGGTCATTTGACGACCGAAATGATTGGCGAGGACGAACCCCCGCTCGAAAACGAGGATTAATCATTTTTATCAATCAAAAAACTCTCTACTGACTGATAGAGAGTTTTTTTTTGCAATTTTAAAGAGTCTATTGAAGACATTTTGTGCAGAATTAGTGTATACAAGCTTTACCGAACCAAAGAATTTTGCCAGATAATTTTTATATGCGGCGCCTGTTTTCCTATTGCTGATGTACAGAGTTCATAAATATTGTCCAAGCTTAAATTTTTAAAACATAAGTTGCCTTGTGTGCAAGAAATATCGCCATAAATGGTTAAATAAGCTTGGTCTTCATCTCCATAACTGCTAACAACCGAAAGCCGATAAATATTTGAAGAGTTTTCTTTGCTAACGCTCAATATATTTCGGCAAATTTCTAAATTTTCAGTATTCATAATATCTAATTGAGGCGATATTGTAACAATCAAGCGATTATAGGTTGGATATACATTGTAAACTATATTTATTTGCGTATTAAAAGCATCGTAGATACATCCAGACTGAGAAGTATCTTTGACCATCTCAATTGGGATTTCCCCCATTTTAACAAAATATTCGGTAACATTTAAACCGGTGTTCAAGTTATTAAACGAAAGGGCATTTCTTGCCGCAGCATTCAAAACGGTATTAAGCTGCTCAGCTTGTTTATTGAGCTTATACTTAAACATCGCCTTGGAATATCCTGTCATCGCCCCGACAGACAATACGCCAATGATGGCAAGAACCCCCAACATCTCAACCATACTTCTACCACATTCACGCATAATTTTCTCCTTAAAACTGCAAAAAGTATCTATTTTCCCGATATTCTAAACCGTTTTTTTTTTTTTTTTTTTTTAATAGTTTGGTGGTGATAAGTTTCTACTGTTTCTTTTTCGCTTGATTGTGATATTGAACTTGCACCAAGTCCTATAACACTTATTTTATCTCCAGTCCTACGATTA
>CALXZJ010000029.1 GCA_944393235.1 uncultured Alphaproteobacteria bacterium
CAAATGTATTTAACAGCATAGAAAGGGTTGTGTTTAGAGTTTTAGTCATTACTTTCTCAATATTGTTTCCTAGTTAACAATATTTGTATAATCACTTTTGTTTCCTTGTCAACAAAAAAAATAAATAAAATATCCAAAACGTAGATAAAATTAAAAATCACTCAGACGATTTATTGAAATAATGATACAAAACAACAACATTATTGTCATCAAAGTCAACAATTTTTCTTGTTAGCTGGTTTCTAATCTGATTGATGATAAAAAAGTATCCCTGAGACTTGGGCGAGATTCTAACTCGCTTAATATATTGAAAAACAAAGAAACTTGCATAAACGAGTTCGGAAAAACTTCCCAAAACGCCATTTTCAAATTTACAACATTCGAACTCAAGAAAAGGCTTGTAAAACAAAGCAAAACGGCAGGTTTTTATACCTGCTGTTTGAATTGGTGATGCTTAACTCACGGTTTACGAGTTGTTTTATAAATTTAAGATAATAAAATATCACTCTCCCTAATTTCATTATATATTAATATATAACCTATTAAAATATCTTTGTCTTTTAGGAGAAAAATATGAAATTTTCTTTATTAGCTCAAATATCTCATAAAATATGCCCTATTTTAATGATATTTTTTCTTTCGGGGTGCATAGGATATGTTCCGAATTACCTCGATGATAACGTTGAATTTACTATTCACGGTCTTGGAGGTGCGGCTCACACCGACGATAAAGATGAAATCCACGTTTATGTAGATGATAAAGAAATTGAATTTAAAAAAGAAAAAAAGTCTGGTCGCAATTATACATGGAGAAACCTTTCCTCACATAAAAGACAATCTGGTAAAGAAATCTTATATTGTTCCACGGAGGAATATGAAAATTCACTACAAGTGAAAGATAAATTTTTTTACGATATCCATTTTAAAGTAAAGCGTGAACGTCAGGATAAAATCATAAAAATTACAAGGAGCGGAAAACCTGATACTGTTTTTTCTTTACATCATCAAATTACCGATGAAAAATGGGCTGAGAGCCAATGCGATATATGTTATAACAATGAAAAATCTGCTGCTATTTTACTTTTGCCTACAAATACTTATGCTGTTCTGGTTGAAGCGGCTGGGATAACACCATTAAACTGGATTTTTTTACCTCTAAGTATTCCTGGAGATATTTATAATCTTGTTATCGGATTGCCAAGCACTGCAATCATAAACCCTTGGACAAACTATCAAATACATCAACAAAATGGTGAAACTTGCTTATGGGTAGATAAGAGGTAATAAATCTTATTATAATTGAAAGTACCGCAAATAATTTATCGTCAATATCAATAACTTTTTTTCAAGGCTTTTCATATCTGATATATAATAAGAGATTGTCCCGAAGAGCTAACGAGATTCTAACTCCCTCAAGGTATTGAAAAACAAGGAAACAGGCACAAACGAATTCGAAAAAACGTCCCGAAATGCAATTTTTGAAAATCAAACACCCGAACTCACCACAAGCCTTGATTTACATAACAAAACAGCGCCCTAAAAAGAGCGCTACTTGAATTGGTGATCCCAACGGGACTCGAACCCATATTACCACCGTGAAAGGGTGATGTCCTAACCATTAGACGATGGGACCACATGTTTTAAGACAAAGGCATATATAAAGGTATTTTTTTATTAGGTCAAGAACTTTTTTGCATTTTATTTAAAAAAAATTATTTTTTACCGCGCCGTATTGATTGCCTGCACGATTTCGCTGACATGCACCAACTCAATATTTTTACTTCCCAAGGTTTTTAACCATGCCTTCAAAGCCAAATAAGTCTGGCTTTTGGGGTGGCAAATAGCCACGGCAAATCCTTTTTTTTGCGCAATTTTTTCCGTCAACTCAAGCTGTTTCATGATATAGTCATAATCATTTTCATTGTCCAAAAACACATCACGCGCGGCATAATTGACATTATCTTCCATCGCCAACTCTTCGCCTTTAGACGAAGCCGTCGTTTTTGAATCCAAAAAAAACATATCACGTTGTTTTAAGATATTCATCACAACCCCGAGTTTTTCTTTATCTTCGGTAAATTTGCTTCCCATATGATTATTAATACCGCCGACCGCAATGCCTTCAAAACGATTAAGCATATTTTCAAACATATTGCCGATCGTCGCCGCATCCATGTCCGTCATCAAAGTATCCGGCGCCAAGTTTGCCCTAACCTTTGGCTCCATCGGCGCATGAATCATGATTTCATGCCCGGCCGCCTTAGCTGCCGCCGCCAACTGCGCCAAATTTTTGCCATATGTTAAGAAAGAAGATGTCAAAGGCGCCTGCAAAGATATAATATCCTTGCTGCGCGGCTGATTAATCCCCATATCATCAATCACAACCGCCACCAACGGCACATCTGTTTCGATTTTATTCAGAATAATCCGCTGATGATTGTTTTTAACCTGTTCTAAATGCGGCTCATCAAGAACGGCTGCAGATTCCAACACTTCCGGATCGGCGGCAAAATATTCATGATGCAAAATAAAATCACCGATGGCATCTTCCGAAACATATTCTTCGCTCAGTTCCTCATCAGGCAAGACCAACACCGCCGATAGCGGCGCTTTTTCTTCCGGCTTAAACTTCAAATATCCGACAAAAATCCCGGCAACAAAAAACAGCAGCAAAAGCAAAGCCAAAAGCCCCGCCGAAAAATACGGAGCCACGACATTCCAACAGCTTTGCCACTTGCTTGCCATGTTTTTTTAATCCCTTTTGCGCAAAGTCGGAAAAGCAATCACGTCACGAATGGTTTCCGCACCGGTTAAGAAAATAGCCAGACGGTCAATACCCATACCCATGCCCCCTGACGGCGGAAAACCGTTTTCCAAAGCCGTTACAAAATCTTCATCAAGCATTTGCGCCTCGTCATCACCGGCTTCACGCGCAGCAACCTGAGCTTCAAATCGTTCTTTTTGTTCCAGCGGGTTGGAAAGTTCGGAATAAGCACACCCCATTTCCATACCGGCAACATATGCATCAAAATGTTCTACAAGGCGCGGATTGCTGCGGTGTGTTTTAGCCAACGGCGAAACATCGCGCGGCATATCCATCACCAAAATCGGATCAATCAGATTAGCTTCGACTTTGGCATCAAAAACTTCTTGCACCACTTTGCCCCAGGAAGTGCAATCGGAAGCATCCACACCGGCGGATTTGGCCATGGCTTGCGCTTCTTCCAGGGTTTGAGCCTGCATCAAATCAATACCGGCATACTCTTTAACCAGGTCAACAATAGACTTGCGAGCAAACGGTTTGCCCAAATCAATCTTATGACCGTTAAATTCAACCTCCGTTGTTCCCAAAACGCTTTTAGCGACATATGCCAGCAAATCCGGAATAAGCTCGGCCATGGTGTTATAATCAGCATAAGCCTGATAAGCTTCCAAAGCCGTAAATTCCGGATTATGACTCTTATCAATGCCTTCATTACGGAAGTTTCGCCCGATTTCAAAAACCCGGTCAAAACCGCCGACCACCAAACGTTTCAGATAAAGTTCCGGCGCAATACGCAAATACAAATCCATATCAAGTGCGTTATGATGTGTAATGAATGGTTTGGCATTGGCACCGCCCATAATCGGGTGCAGCATCGGCGTTTCCACTTCCAAAAAGCCGTGTTCTTCAAAATAGCGGCGGATAGCCGAAGTTATCCGGCATCTTGTTTCAAAAATTTTGCGGCTGTCGTCATTCATGATAAAATCAACATAACGTTGGCGATAACGCGCCTCAACATCGGTCAAACCGTGGAATTTTTCCGGTAGCGGCTGCAAAGACTTGGCGATAATGTCAAACTTTTCGGCGGCAACCGAAAGTTCGCCCCTGGGCGTCCGACGGATATACCCGGTTACGCCGACGATATCTCCGACATCCAAACATTTCAAACGCTCCAAATCTTCTTCCGGCAAATGATTTTTATGGCAGAAAACCTGAATTTTTCCGGATTTATCTTTCAAATCAATAAACATGCCGCTGTTACGCACGGCCATGGCGCGGCCGGCAATTGTCACCCGGTCTTCGGTATCGGCACCGGTTTCAAGGTCTTTATATTTTTCCTGCAAATCCGCGGCATATGCGTTGGGCTCAAATTTGTACGGATATGGATTATACCCTTTTTCCTGCAGCGTTTTCAGTTTGGCTAATCTTGACTCGCGATGAATATTTGTTGTTTCTGTTGACATTATCTTTCACCTATAATTAAACTTTCGGTTTGCGATTATAAAAGCATGATTCATATTTTTCAACTCATTTTATATAAATAAGACCATTTTTAAATAACAAGAAAAAAGTTGACAAGCGCATAAAAAGAACTAAACTAGAACAAAATCAACCAAACCGAGGCGCCGATGTTAACTGAAAAACAGTATAAGCTCTTGCTTTTTATCAATAAAACCACCAAAGAAACCGGCTGTTCGCCCTCTTTTGAAGAGATGAAAAATGCAGTCGGCTTAAAATCAAAATCCGGCATCCATACTTTGATTAACGCCTTGGAAGAACGTGAGTTTATCCGCAAACTTCCGCACAAAGCCCGTGCACTTGAAGTTATCCGAATGCCGAAATTCAAACCCAGAGCCATCTTAGAAGAAGAAAAAAAACGCGAGAATGCTTTACAACATGCTGCTGCGGAAATTCCTTTTTACGGCAAAATTGCCGCCGGGACGCCGATTGAGGCTTTAGCGGATGAAACAGAAACACTTTCCATCCCGTACAATATGGTTGCCCGTGGTCAGTTTTATGCCCTGCGCATTGAAGGCGATTCGATGAAAGACGCCGGCATCTTAGATGGTGATACAGCTGTGATTAAAAAAGCCGACACAGCCAATAATGGTGAAATCGTCGTGGCTTTAATTGACAACAATGAAGCCACTTTGAAAATATTACAAAAAAAAGGGGCAGAAGTCTGGCTGGTTCCTTGCAATAAAGATTACGAAACGCGTAAACTTGATGCCAAACGTGTTAAAGTTCAAGGTGTTTTGAGCTCCATTATCCGTAACTATCATTAAACGCAAAAATTTTTAAGCAAAAACGACTTACCGGCTTTAATTCCACAACCTCTGCCCAACACTGTCACGTACAGTCCTTACTTCAGCTTTGCCGTCTTGGATAAATACCGCACCGCCGCCGTCATTTTGCGTATTGCGCTTAACGCCGCCGATACTGATTTCACCTTTTTTGTTCCAATGCACCACATCTTTATAAACACATTCTTCCCTGGTACATTTCAGTGCGAGCCAATCAAAATCAGTCTTTTCACCGGCATAAATTTTCTTTAAATCCTTGGCTTCGGCTTTATCAATCGGCAAGCTGACGGTTTTCTCAAGCCAAATATCTTTAATCCAGCGATTACCTCTGCCCGGCATAATCACCACATTACCGGCGTTATCCTGCACGGCAACAGCCTTGCCGGTTGCATCATACAGCATATCCGGTTTTTGTACCGTAAAAATACTCAACATACCGATAATAACCGGAAGCACGCCCCATTGCCGCCATTTTTGCTGCCAGATACACAGCCACAAACCACCGGCAATCATCAACATCAATCCCCAAAACGGCATGGACAACACATGATAACCGGCATTAGGCAAACCTGCCACATATGCCGTAATATCATTAATCACACTCATACCGAAACCAACAATTTTAAGCGGCAACACATCCAACCCGAGCGGCATCAAAAACAGTGCCGCCAGCACAAACGGCATAATGATAAAACCGATAACCGGACCGGCCAGCAAATTAGTTAAAGTCGTATAAACGGCAATTTGATTAAAGTGATAAATTGAAAACGGCAGCGTAGCCAAACTTGCAACCAAATCTGATAACACCAGCCCGACAAAATATGCTGCCATCACCCTAAAAAATCCCCTGCCGGCAAAAAAGCGATGAATGGCGGCGGCATACCTTTCATAAAAAGCAATCAAAACCACCACCGCGGCAAATGACATCTGAAAACTGACACTAATAAGAGCTTGCGGTGAAATAAGCAATACAACCAATGCGGCAAAACTGACCATGCGCATAGAAATCGCCCGTCGGCTGCACATCACCCCGATTAACACGACCAACGTCGTAATAAACGCCCGTTGCGCCGGTATCTCGGCGCCGGATATCAACAAATAAACAAAGCTCATGACAATAGCAAAAGCTGCTGCAATTTTTTTAGAATCACAGCGTAAAGCCCAATAAGGCACCAAAGCAATCAGCAACCGCACAAAGAAAAATGCCATGGCCGCCACCATACTCATATGCAAACCGGAAATGGAAATAAAATGTGCCAAACCGGAATCACGGTAATTTTCGGTTATCTCTTCTGAAATTCCGCTGCGATCTCCGGCAACAATAGCCGTTGTCATTCCGGCCTCATCAGGCGGAAGTATACGATTGATACGTGCTGCAATTTTACCACGCACATAATTAATAAAATAGATGATTCTATCTTTTAGATCTGGTTCTTTTTCACAATCAACAAGAAAAACGCTGCTGTTGGCATAGCCGACGGCACTGATATTTTCAAAATACGCCTTACGATCAAACTGGTATCCATTCGGCAATGCCGGCAAAGAAGGTCGCATTAAAGTTGCTGCCAACGCCACGCATTGCCCCTCTTTTAAAGAGCTTTCCTTAGATGTCAACGTCACCCGAAAAAGCCCTTTGCGTAGATTATCAAAATCTGCTGCATCGGTTAACAGCAAGCGCACTTTGCCTTTGGCATTCTTACCAACTTCCAAAATCCGTCCTTTAAGATAAATTGTTTCGTTTTCTGTCGGATTTTGCAAATGCTTAGCCTGATAAAGCGCCTGAAGCTGAATATCGCTAAAACCCAACGCCATCATGAGCAACACCGTCAAACTGAGCATCCGTTCCGGAAAATAACGCCAACGATACAACAAATACAGAAGAACTTCCACGACAACAAGTATCAGCCATGGCGACGGCTCTTGTTTTAACAAAAAATAAAAACCGATACCGGCACCAAACAAAACCGACAACCAAACAACCCAGCGTTCGCGCTCGGCAAAAAAACACGCTTTCATATATTCAATAAAATGCCTCATAAAACCTTATTTAACATTGCTTAACAACAAATACAAACAAAAAAAGAATGTTAAACATCCGTTTAACATTCTTTTTTTGTTCAGCTCCTTCACTCAAACTCTTTTTCAAGAAGCTCTTGAGCTTCGTCAACCGCCTGCGGCGACGATAAAAGGATGAGATTCGGCACACGACTG
The DNA here is from genome assembly GCA_944393235.1 of uncultured Alphaproteobacteria bacterium. Taxonomy (GTDB): domain Bacteria; phylum Pseudomonadota; class Alphaproteobacteria; order RF32; family CAG-239; genus CAAFZY01. Next base: position 7,279 of record CALXZJ010000029.1, read on the forward strand.
AGCCACGGTTTAAGCGATCGGTCAGCCACAACACATTCAGCACGTGTTTGCCGAGCTTCATTTTCATTTCTCACAAAAGCAAGATCTCCTCTGCCGGCTTCGCTTGCCAGTTTTATAGAAGATATTTCTGCTTGTCTTGATCTTCTCTCATAGCAAACGCCACAATTTAAAATTTTACCGGCGATAATTTGCACCGTTACTTTTTTCATAACCTACTAATTTAAAAATAATGTTTAACCAAATAGAATATAACAAAAGCAAGAAAACCTGTCAACTATTTTTTGTCAATAATTTTTAAAATAGCATCAGCCGCATTAGCACTCGGACTTTGTTCGCCCAAACCCAAAAGTTCTTTAACTTTGGCAAAGCCCTCCATCTGGCGTTCATAAAGCGAGCCTTTTTTCAAAAACTCTTCCATATAATAAGCAATTCTATCAACGTTACAATCATTTTGCAACAACTCCGGCACAACTTCACGTCCCAAAAGAATATTGCTTAAATTAACAAATTGAATATGAAGAAAATGCTTTGCAAACCATGCCGTTAAAGGCGCCACACGATAAGTAATCACATGCGGTACATCAACCATTGCCAACTCCAAAGCAACCGTTCCGGAAGCAGCCACCGCCAAATCTGCCGCAACAAAAGCATCATGCCGGTCACTCTCGTTATTGACAATAATAATCGGCAGCCCGCTTTCTTCAACCATACGCCGCACTTGATCTTCAACCGTATGAACAGTTGGAATCACAAAACAAAATTCCGGATGTTTTTGCTTAAAAACTTTTACAAAATCAAGAAAAACCGGTAACAAGCGTGAAACTTCCGTTTTGCGCGAACCAGGCAGAACGACCATAATTTTTGTGCCATCTTCAATATTATAGCGCTTGCGAAAATCCTCCCCTTTGCCCCATATCACGCTGCTTTCAATCACCGGATGACCGACAAATGTCGTATCAAGATGATAAGGCATAAAATATTTAGGCTCATACGGAAACAGGGTTAACAGATGGTCAATATACTTATACATGGTTTTAGCGCGTTTTTTCTTCCACGCCCACACTTGCGGCGCCACATAATGCACCTGAGGAATCCCCAAATGTTTCTTCCTTAAGGCCTTATGGATTCGTACCGAAAAACTCCAACTATCAATTGTTATGACAATATCGGGCTTTTTTTCTTCAATATCGGCAACCGTTTGTTTAATTCTTTTCAAAATCAGCGGAATACTCGGCACAACTTCAGCCAACCCCATAACGGCCAAATCTGAAATATCAAACAATGATTTCAAGCCTTCGTTTTCCATACTTTCGCCGCCAATACCGTAAAATTCTGCATCAGGGCACCTGTCAACGATTGCTCGCATCAACTTTGCACCTAAAGAATCACCGGAAGGTTCGCCGGCAATCAAATAAATTTTCATTGAATAATTTCTCCCGGATTAATGCCAATCACAAACATTTTATATTTATTCGCCAGTTTGATAACCTCTGGCTCGTCAACAATCAAAGCGTTACCGGCATGAACCGCAACCCCGCGTAAACCGCTTTTATAAGCATTTTCAATAGTTTTAACGCCAATTGTCGGCAAATCAATACGCATATCTTGATTAGGCTTGCGAAGCTTAACCAACACACCGCCATCGCCTTTACGCCGATACCCGCCGCAACGTTTAATCAACTCATCGGTCCCTTCAATTCCTTCAACACCCAAGACCAACCCCTGTTGCACCACAACTGATTGCCCGACATCCAGCTCACCCAAACAAAGGGCAACTTCCGTACCGCGTACAATATCAGCCAGAGCCTGCTTATCAGGTTTAGCTTTGGCTAAACAGCCTTCCTGTACCAACAGCTGCGGCATAACTTCATGAATACCGATAACTTTCATTTTTTCAGCTTCAATTTCCTTAATCAAAGCTCGTAAAATACCGTCATCTCCCAATGCTTTCAACCCGATTTTAGCAAAAAAGGCCGTTGTGCGCAAATCAGGAACCAAATCAGCAAATGTCGGTCGGTGAATTGTCCCGATCATAACAACATCTTTAACGCCTTCCTCACAAAAGCGTTTGAATCCGGTACCGGCTTGACCGATTCTAATCCATTGATGCGGAACGCTTGTATCAAAAAAAGCCCTATCGGCATTACCTTCAATGGCTAACACAAAATACGGTTGTTTTTTTTCTTTGCAATAATTAATTAAAAGTTGCGGAATAACACCTCCGCCGGCAATAATACCTAATTTTCGCTGGCTGTCGTTCATAATCGTTTCGTTCTTATAGTTAACAACTTTTTGCAAACTAACATAAAAAATATACATTTTCAAGAGACATATATTTTTCTTGCAAAACTTATCTGTAAATAAAAATACGTTTTTTTATAAATTTAATATTGACAATAATCTATTTTTCGGCTATTTTTTAGACATAAACCAATTATTAAAAATTATAATGATGATGAAAATGAAACCTGGTAATGGGGAAAAACCCGTAACCGTAGTTAGAAAGACTCCACGCTTTTCAAGAGTGTTTGTTGATTTGTCGGACTATTCTAATCCGGCAATCAGCGCGATTATCCCTTGCTGGCAAAGTGCTGACGGCAAATTAACATCCATTGCCACCGGAGAACCTATCACGGTGGGTGAATATGACCAAGTGCGAAATTGCTTGGTAGGCACAATTTTTCGTTATCCGAGCGGTGAGAAAATACTCCTCACCCGTAATGGCAGAAGGGATGTTTATTTTATTACGCCCGAAAGAGAGTATGAAAATTTTTACAACGCTTTCGGCGAATAAACCCCAAAGAAAAAACCGTCTTCTTTTTTATGAAGCACGGTTTTTTTATTTTAAATTTTCTTGCAAAATTTTAATTTTATATGCTCTTAAACGTTCCTTAAACGTCTCATCTTTAGGCAAGCTTTCAAATTTCGGAACATCAGTAGCCTTAATTGTTTCAATTACCCGGTAGGCAAGTTTTAGTTTTTCGGCGCTTGGTTTGAATTCATCTTTTTGTTGATCCGTTGATACTGTACTTTCAAAATCAGCCCGACAGACTTCAATATATTCATTAACATAACACACATGTCCGATTGTCATTTTTTCAGCCAAATCATACAAACTCCCGACACGCATCTGCGGAATATAGCGAAACTTCATATGTTGTTCGGCTGCCATAGCCGCAAAATCCCGAAATCGATTAGGAACTTTTAAACGATTACAGATTTTATAAATAAGCTGCCGGCTTTTATTTTCATGTCCTTTGTGTGAAGGGAGTTCTTCTTCCGGTGTTAAAAGCTTGCCGACATCGTGCAACAAAATTCCAAACATCACTAAAGCCGAATTTTTTTCTGCCGTTTTTAGAGCATGCAAAACATGCATACCGGTACAACCTTCGGGATGAAATTCCGGACGCTCCGGCACATGCCATAAAGCATCAATCTCCGGCAAAATAACCCGTAAAGCGCCAATCTCATGCGCCAACTCAACAAATCGATAAAACGCTGATGTTTTCATGGCTTTTAAGAGTTCGATCCACACGCGTTCGGGAGTTAAATGTGCCAACATACCGCACCCGACCATCTCTCGACAAAGCTCTATTGTTTCCGGCGCGGCGTCAAAATCGAGCTGAGCGGCAAAGCGGCATAAACGCAGAACCCTAAGCGGATCTTCCACAAAATGCTCGGCATTGACATGGCGCAAAATTTTATTTTTAATATCTTCTTTGCCGCCGAAATAATCAATATATTCGCCGGTTTCTTCATCATAGGCAATGGCATTGCAAGTAAAATCGCGACGTTCCAAATCTTCTTTTAATGTGACGCTTTTATCAAAAATAAACTCAAAATCCGTATGTTTATCGCCGATTTTAATTTCTTTGCGCGCCAATGCATATTCTTCTTTAGTTACCGGATGCAAAAACACCGGAAAGCCTTTACCGACTTCCGTAAACCCAAGCCTTAACATTTCTTCAGGCGTTGCACCAATCACCACATAATCGCAGTCATTAGGTTCTTTTGCCAACAATCTGTCACGCACGGCACCGCCGACTTGATAAATTTTCACACCTTTCTCCTTTAATATTTTATATAAAGATTAGCGGATAATACTAAAAAATCAACCCCGTAAAACAAAATATCAAAAATTCGTTTCTTGAATTGCCTCAAGTCATAGTTATATTTTAGCAGGAAAATAAAAACAAGGAAAACATAATGAACAAAAACGTTCAAAACTCGCCGATTTTAGGTAATAAAGCGCCATCATTTTATGCCATTACAACCAATGGTAACTTTAATTTTCCCGATGATTTTAAAGGCAAATGGGTTATCTTTTTTTCACATCCGGCAGATTTTACACCTGTCTGTACCACTGAAATTGCCTCTTTTGCCGCTCTGCAAAACGAATTCAAAGAATTAAATACTGAGATTATGGGCCTATCAATAGAAAACAATTCAACCCATCTTGCATGGCTCAAAGAAATAGAAGAAAAAATTTCTTTTCATAATTATAACGGCCAGAAAATAAAATTTCCACTCATTGCTGACAGCAAAGGCGATATTGCGGCACTATACGGTATGTTTCAACCTGAAAACGGCAATACCAAAGCTTTTCGTTCCGTTTTTTTCATTGATCCTCAAGGCATAATACGTGCCATACTCCACTATCCGGAAACAACTGGCAGAAATTTTGGCGAAATCAAAAGAATCATCCAAGCGCTGCAAATAACCGATGCTTACAACGTCAGCACCCCGGCGGACTGGCAACCCGGCGAAGAAGTGTTTCTATCCACATACCAAACTTATCCGCAAGCATACTCCAAAGGATATACCCAGACCGTTACAACGCGTTTTTCTTAAAACAATTGCATTCAGCAACTTTTGATAATGTTTGCGATATAATCCAATTCGACATGTAAAATATGATGCCCAAGCTTTTCAAATGCCGCTGTTTGTACCGGAACATTTTCTTTTGCAAGCCAATCTGCCGTATAAGCCATACATTTAAATAAGACTTGGTTATCATCTTTACCATGCAGCAAATAAATATTCGGCCGAGAAACAATTTTATCATCTAGATAATCATTACCGGCAGCCAAACCGGAAAATGAAAAACATCCCGCCAATTTTTGTTTACGGATCAACGCCGTCCAAATTGCCAACATTGCACCTTGCGAAAAGCCGGCGATATAAGTATTTTGGTCACAAAAGCCATAACGCTTTTGAATATCATCAATATACAAATTCATATTTTCGGCTGTTTCTGCCAGCGCCGGTGCTGCCTGATTATAAATTTGGGCAATTTCTTCAACCGGAGTTTCTTGCAGGCGGCGCTTGTTTTCATGATCAAAACCAGATATTTTATACCAACTTTTACGTTCTGGTTCTTTATGTGATTCATTTTGCCCTTCCGGTGCCGCAATGGCCAAATTTGGTAATTTGCTTTGTAAATACGAATATAGCGGAGACATTTCTTCACGCGTATTGTTATATCCATGCAAAAACACCAGCAAATATGCAGGCGGTTCAATACTCGATAAAAATTGATTTTTAAAAACAGACAAAACAAACCCTCTACTTATCTCAAACACTATTTATTTATAAAAATTTTATTTAAATTTACTTAATAATTACATTTTCTAATTCAATCAATTGTACGGCATTATTATACCGTCAGCACACATTCTTACCGCCCCGCCACACAATTCCCCATTCCCCACCACCGCCACGCACTTTTCCCTTCTCTGTCACGCCACCGCCGCGCGTTAGTGCGGTGGTTAAGGCGTCTGTTGCACATCCCTTTCCCTTGTCACGCCCTGAAGGAGCGTTAGCGACTGAGGTTAGGCGTCTGAAGATGAAAACAATGATTCTCACACTTATGAAACCGTTTACGGCGATAAATACTGCACCGGCAATCGCACTTGTTTAAAAGACATTACATTAAACAAAATTGATACCGTATGCCGCAACTGCTATCAAGATTCTTCTCGGTGTGTTTTTTACATAACTTGGCTGCCATAAAAACGGGAAAGTTTGTTGAGCTTTCCCGTTTTTAGCAATCAGCGACTTAATCAAGCGGTGCTTCTTCCGGCAAAGGCGGAGGCGGCAACATTTCCCCTTCCGGATGGTGCGGTGCCGGTCTTAATTTTTCAAAGTGATGCGGACCGCGCATTTTCGGACCGCGGCGTTCACCGATACGGCGCTTAAAATCTTCCATACCGCGTTGTTTCATCTCATCTAATTTTTGTTTTTGTTCCGGCGTCAAGATTTTTTCAAATTCTTCCATATTGGCGCGGCGTTCGGCATCGATTTTTTCCCGCAAATCTTTCATTTCCTTCATCAGCGGCTTAATTTTTTCCTGCCCTTCGCGGCGGATTTTATCGGCTTGTTCCTGCTGTTCGGCGGTCAAATTCAAATCTTGTGCCATTTTCTTGGCTCTTTGCTCATGATGTTTGCGGTCAAAACGCGGCGGCAATTTTGGTTTTTCAACCTCAACCGCGGCGGGGACAGCTTCCGATGCCGGTGCAGGCGTTTCTTGCGCCATCACAACGCCGGCAGACATAATGGTGGTTGCCATTAAAACAGATAACAATTTTTTGTTCATTTACTTTCTCCTCTTAAAAAATTTAATTTTTCACTCAAAATTTTACGGGCATTCGACAGTCTTGATTTAACCGTCCCCTGCGGAATTTTCAATTTGCGGGATATTTCCTCAAGCGAATATTCCTCAAATTCAAACAAAACAATCACATCGCGATATATGCGCGGCAGGTTGTCCACGGCTTTTAAGATGATTTTTTGGCGCTTTTTACCGTCCAGTTTCTCCTCGGGCGTTTCGCCGCAAGCGACGGTATTCAGCACATCTTCGTCAGCCACTTCTTTTTGCAACGTTTTATAGCCTCCAGAACGAAAATAATCACGGCAGAGGTTGGCGGTCAAAGTGCAAATCCATTGTTTGAACTTGCCCTGTTCTTTATATTTTGGCAGATTTTGCCAGGTTTTGATATAAACCTCTTGCTCTATGTCCTCGTTATCGGCACCGGTCAGTTTTCGGATAACCGCACGGACATATTTTTTATTTTCGTGTATAATTTCCTTCATCAGCCAACCATCAACAATCCGTATTCATCCACCGGCAGCCCCAAGTTTTCGATTTCGGAACCGTATTGCGTCATATAAATTTCTTCCGTCCAAAAGTCATATATCGGTTTGGGCGTAAACAACTTGTACGACACGTTAAGCATTAAGCCTGCAACCAACACGGTCGCGACCGACAACAAAGCGCGGCGCCGGCGTTTGCGGGCAAAATACAAAGGCTTAGCCTCACGCAATATGATTGAAATGTCTTCCATCAAACCCTCCTTACATTAAACTATAACGTAAAGGATTAAAATAAAGTTCACGGTTTAAATACTTTTTTTTGCACTTACATTACCAATTAAGATAAAATTTGCCGGAGAAGGTAATGAAATCAACCCTGATAATCGGTTATACGCTTGCCCTGTTCACAGTGATGATGTGGAGCATGAACCTGATTTATGCCAAATATCTGGCAGACAAACTCACCCCGGAAGAAATTTCCTTTTCCCGTTGGAGCATTGCCTCTTTGGCAATGTTGCCTTTTATCTTAAAAGAATTGATTAATAAATTTCAGTTGGTATTAAAATCCTGGAAGCTGATTGTTTCCATGGCTTTAAGCGGCATCGGCGGGCTCAATCTTTTGGTTTATTACGCCGGCCGTACGGCCTCGGCAACCAACATGTCGCTGTTAAGCATTTTAGGGCCGATATTCTTGATTGTTTTGTCGCACCAACAAATCAGTTTCAAACAAAAAGCCGGTGTCTTGATTACCGTTTTCGGCGCAATCACCATCATTTTAAACGGCAATTTTAAAGAACTTTCAACGTTTCAATTTGTTATCGGCGATGTGTACATGCTGGGTTCAGCCTTTTTGTTCGCTGTTTATGCGCTTATACAAAAAAACGCACCGACAAACATATCTCCGCTGTTGTTGCTTTTTGCCGCGTCTTTTGTCAGCACGCTGATTTTTATGCCCGCAGCCATACCCGCGTTAAAAACAATCCGCCTATTGCCGACCAACGTTTGGTATGTGCTTATTATATTGGGCATCATTAATTCTTTTCTGGCATATTTATGTTGGGATAAAGCGCTGCAAAAAATCGGCGCGATAACAGCCGGCGCTTTGTATTACACCATGCCGGCTTTTACGATGTTTTTCTCATATCTGTTCTTAAACGACAAACCTGACGCCGCCAAGATGTTCGGCCTTTTTGTTGTCTGTATCGGTGTATTGATGCTTATTAAGCCAACACTTAAAAACAAAACCAAGTAGATAACTGTATATACATTCTTGCACTTTATATAATAAAGTTTATTATTTGCCACAATATACTAACTTTGATACGGAGAAGAACTAATGAAGATCGGTGTTGTGGGAACGGGTTATGTCGGCTTACCAACAGGTGTCGGACTGGCAGAACTCGGCAATGAAGTTATATGCATTGATAAAGATGAGAACAAAATTTCCAGCCTGAAAGCCGGAAAGCTCACGATTTTTGAAGACGGCCTGGAAGATTTGTTTGTTAAGAACGTGCAAAACGGACGCATCCGTTTCACCACTTCCATGCAAGAAGGCGTTGAAAATGCCGATATTGTCATTTTGGCTGTCGGCACACCACCTAACCCCATCACCAAAGAAGCCGATATGAAATATATTCATGCCGCCGCAAAAGAATTGGCACAATACATTAACGGCTACACAGTTGTCGCCGTTAAATCGACCGTTCCGGTCAATACCGGCGACAGCGTGGAAAAAATCATTACCGAGCAACATCCCAAAGGAGAATTCGACGTTGTTTCACTGCCGGAATTTTTGCGTGAAGGCTTTGCCATACACGACTTTTTCAATCCGGATCGGATTATCGTCGGCGCTAACAGTACCCGTGCCGCACAGATGATTGCCAAGCTCTATGAGCCTTTCGCCGGCAAAACCAAAATTTTATACGTTCATCGCCGTTCTTCAGAAACCATTAAGTACGCCTCCAACGCTTTTCTGGCAATGAAAATTCAATACATCAACGAAATGGCTGATTTTTGCGAAAAATCCGGCGCCGATATTTATGAAGTTGCCCAAGGCATGGGCTTAGACAGCCGCATCGGCAATAAATTCTTAAACCCCGGTCCCGGTTACGGCGGATTTTGTTTTCCCAAAGATACCAACGCCATGGCTTACATGGGGCGCGCTTACGGTGTAAATTTGTCATTGATAGAAGCAACCATCCGCGGCAACGACCAACGCAAAATCAATATGGCAGATCGCATTTTACAAACCGTTAAAGATATACCGGAACCTAAAATAGCCGTTTGGGGGACAGCTTTCAAAGGCGGTACGGACGATTGCCGAGAGTCTCCGGCTATGCAGATTATTCAAATTTTATTGGAAAGGGGTGCCAAAATCACTGTATACGACCCTCAAGCCATGGACAACGCCCGCAAAATTTTAGGCGATTCGGTGGCCTATGCCCCGGATATGTACACGGCAGCTGATGAAGCCGACGTGTTAGCGGTTTTAACCGAATGGGAAGATTTTAAAACGCCGGATTTGCAAAAACTTAAATCCCAATTGAAAACGCCGAAAATTATTGACTTGCGGCATCTTATCAATCGTGAAACGGCTCAAGCAAACGGCTTCGAGATTTTTTCGCTTGGCATAAAATAACTTATCACGCCACCAATACACACTTTCCTTTCCCGATACGTCACCGCCGTGTACTTTCTTCCCTGTCACGCCATCGCCGCGCGTTAGTGCGGCGGTTAAGGCGTCTTTTGGAAGATCCCTAAACTCGGATACTAACGTATCCTCGTGGGATGACGTGGTGTGGGGACGTTGTCGGTAATAGTATGACAGTAAATAATAAGTAGAAACTTATC
>CALXZJ010000030.1 GCA_944393235.1 uncultured Alphaproteobacteria bacterium
TTATCCCCACCAGACTCTTTAAAATTGCAAAAAAAAAAAACGGTTTAGAATACCGCGTAAATACATTTATTTTGCAAATTGGAGAGAATGTTATGCGTGAAAATGGGCGGTCTATGGTGGAAATGCTCGGGGTACTGGCAATTGTTGGAGTATTAAGTATTGGGGCGATTTCCAGTTATTCCAAGGCGATGATGAAATACAAACTCAACAAGCAGGCTGAGGCAATGAATATGCTTTTAAATAATGCCATGCAACTTTCTTTACCTATATCAAATAATGGCGATGTATTATATTCTGAACTTTTGAACAAGCTTAACCTTTTGCCGGACGGAATCTCTGCAGACCCTTTTAATCCAAATATGCTAAGAGATGTTTTTGGTAACGGTATCTGGTTTTTTACACAAAGTAACGCTTCATACGGATTGGGATATGGTTTTTCGAAAGATAACCGTAATCGTTTGGCTATCTGCAGCAACTTATTGAATATCTATAAAGCTTATCATACAGAATTATATAGAATTTTATCTGATACATATACAGTCAATGATGATGATGACGTTTCCGTTGATTATTTCGGGATTTTTTACGGTGATAAGTATTGTACAAATAATGTAAAATGTATTCGAAATATCTCGCTAAATGATATTGAAACTTTGTGTCAATCTTGCAGTCAGGATGCTGATGATTGCAGATTATACGTGACATGGAAATAAACCATTAAACAACAAAAAACCTGCTAAAAAGCAGGCTTTTTGTTGTTGTCTTAAAGAAATTACTTCAATTCAACTTTAGCACCAGCGGCTTCAAGTTTAGCTTTGATTTCTTCAGCTTCGGCTTTAGCAACACCTTCTTTAACAGTTTTCGGTGCACCTTCAACCAAGTCTTTAGCTTCTTTCAAGCCCAACTGAGTAATGGTTCTGATTTCTTTAATAACATTGATTTTGTTATCACCAGCTGCAGCCAAGATGACATCAAATTCATCTTTTTCTTCAGCAGCAGCGGCACCACCGGCAGCGCCACCGGCAGCAACTGCAACAGCAGCAGCGGCGGAAACGCCCCATTTTTCTTCTAACATTTTGGACAAGTCAGCAGCTTCCATAACGGTCAAAGCTGATAATTCATCTACTAATTTGGCTAAATCTGCCATTTTATTTCTCCAACTAAATTAAAATTAAATTTCAACAAATTACATAAAACTTTATGCAGCTTCTTTTTCGCTGTATGCTTTGGTAACTCTCGCCAATTGAGCAGCAGGAGCCTGCAGCAGACCAATGATTTTGGCACGAAGTTCGTCCATAGACGGAATGGTTGCCAAACGATTGATTTCATCTAAGGTTAATGCACCTGTGGACATTGCACCGCCGACAATAATCAATTTTTCATTGTTTTTTGCGAATTCAACACAAGCTTTGCAAGCTGAAACAGGATCTTGGGCAAAAGCAATTGCCGTCGGACCGGTAAATAAATCTGCCAAGCTTTCAAACTTTGTATCTTTAAGAGCCAGTTTCGTAATCCGGTTTTTGGTAACTCTAAAACCTGCACCTGCTTTGCGGACATTGTTGCGCAGTTCTGAAACTTCTGCTACCGTTAATCCTTTATAATGAGAGATAACGACAACTTCAGAATTGTTGAACAGCTCATGCAGCTCGTTTAAGAGTTGTTTCTTTTCATCGCGGTTCACTTATTGTCTCCAATTAAAATATTATCATTTCTGACAATATTGTTTTACCACAACCATATTCCGGGTTTGTTTTAAACCTTTCATATGGCACCTAAACCTGTCCGGGAGAAAAAATGATTAAAAAAAATCGTGATTGCTCCGTCTGCGCAGGAGATTAAGGCCAAAGCATTTATGTTTGCTTTTTTTTAGCGGCCGCCTACGGTCTTGGACAGTGCGAACAGATGTATTGTATCTGTTCAAGCAAACGTTTTATATATACAAAATCAGGATATGTCAAGAAAAACTTGACTTGTTTGGGCGAAATTTTATACTTCAGACAATGCAATATGTATATGAGGTTTCTTATGCTTGAAAAAACTTATCAATTTGTTAAGCAAATCATGGAAAAAGAATCTTCCGGCCATGGTGTTGACCATATTGAACGCGTCTATCATAATGCTGAAAAAATTTTATCTTATGAAAAAGAAGCTGACGCCTTTGTGGTATTGATGGCAGCCCTTTTACACGATGTGGATGATTATAAAATCAATCCCGATGGTCAGCGCGCTAACAATTTTTTACATACGCTCAACTTGCCCGAGAACAAAATACAACAAATTTTAACGACAATTGATGCTATCGGTTTTTCAAAATCAGGTGCCAACCCTAAATTTGACACGCTTGAACAGATGGTTCTTTCTGACGCTGACAAGCTTGATGCCATCGGTGCTATCGGCATTTGCCGTACAATTGCTTATGGCATGGCTAAACATCGGCCATTATTTAAGCCTGATTTTTTTCCAGATGAAAACCAGACGCTTGAACAGTACAAACAAGCACAAGATCCGTGTATCAATCATTTTTTTGACAAGTTGCTGAAATTAAAAAATACCATGCAAACCCAAACTGCAAAGAAAATGGCTCAAGAACGTCATGATTTTTTAGTGGCTTTTTTGCGAGAATTTTTTACGGAAATGGGAACACCTCAATGGTCAGAATATTTGGACGGTTGGCTTACAAGACATGTTTGATATTAAAAATCAAAATCTTACAATTCACACAATAGAAAAGCACCGTCAGTTACCTGGCGGTGCTTTTTAAGGTTTTTGTTTAAGATTTTACAGCGCTTGGCTGTCAACCTTAACACCGACACCCATGGTGGAACTTAAAGAAATTTTCTTTAAATATGTTCCTTTCAAGGATTGCGGTTTAGCTTTGATAATGGTTTCGATAAACATTTTGGCGTTATCATAAATCTTATCTTCGCTAAACGAAGCCTTAGCAATACCAGCATGAACAATACCGGATTTTTCAACACGATACTGAACTTCACCGGCTTTGGCTTTTTGTACGGCAGTCGCAACATCGGTGGTTACCGTCCCCAATTTCGGGTTCGGCATTAAGCCTTTCGGACCCAAAACTCTGGCGACGCGACCTGCCATACCCATCATGTCAGGTGTGGCGATGCAGCGGTCAAAATCTATCTTGCCGGACAAGATTGAATCAACCAGATTTTCAGCACCAACGATATCAGCACCGGCGGCTTTGGCTTCATCAGCCTTTTCACCTTGAGCAAACACAGCCACGCGGACGGTTTTGCCGTTACCATGAGGTAATTGGCAAACGCCTCTGACCATTTGGTCGGCATATTTCGGATCAACACCTAAGTTGATGGCAACGTCAATCGTTTCATCAAACTTGGCAGTTGCGTTTTCTTTTACGAGCTTAACAGCGTCTTTCAAAGCATAGGCTTTGTTTTTATCGACGTTTTTATAAGCGTTTACAATTCTTTTTCCTGCCATTGTCTTACTCCACTACCTTAATGCCCATGGAAACAGCCTGACCTTTAACCATATTCATGGCGGATTCAATCGTTGAGCAGTTCAAATCCGGCATTTTGGCTTCAGCAATTTCTTTAACTTGAGCCAGTGTGATTTGACCGGCAAAAGATTTTCCGGGTTCTTTAGAAGCCGATTTCACATTAGCGGCTTTTTTAATGTAATAAGAAACCGGCGGCAGTTTGGTGACAAAAGTGAAACTCTTGTCTTCATAAGCCGTGATGATGACCGGAACAGGAATTCCCGGTTCCATTTTTTGGGTTTCTGCATTGAAAGCTTTGCAAAATTCCATAATGTTCAAGCCTTTTTGACCCAAAGCAGGACCAACCGGAGGAGACGGGTTAGCTTTGCCTGCGGGGATCTGAAGCTTGATTAAACCTAAAATTTTCTTTTTAGACTTAGCCATTTTTCATACCTCTTAAAACTAGGTTCCGTGGTTGTTAAGAGCATGGCTGCCCTCCCACGAAATTATGTTAAAACAAACTATTAGCGCCCAAAAAAGCGAATCGCCCTTTTGAAACGTGGTTTATTGTTAGCATATGTTATGGAAAAATCAAGCTTTTTTATGCGAAAATATTATAAAAAATGCTTTTCATACTTGACAATATCGTAAAATGTGAATAGTTTTAAAAGACTGTTAAATTATTAATTTTATTTTATTATGGTTAAAAAAAATAGAGCTACGGTTTTTTATGCAGAAAAAAACTTTGTTATTTTCAGCCACAGAAATTTTCGAATGTTGTGTTCTAGGCATGATTTGCATTTGATGCGTCAGCATGATCTGGAAGAAATTTTTCAGGAAGGCAACCTTTACAGAATACGGCATCTTTCTGTTCGAAACGGACGACGTGTGCTTATCCCGATTTTTAGGCATCCGCATGATGTGTGGATGCGTAAACATGATTTGTTTGACACCTACGAAGGACAAGTCATCAGTGTAAGCCACGGGCAAGTAAACGACCATCTCTTGGTTGAGCTGGCACCGAATGTTCTGGCTTTTGCCGAATGTGAAAATTTTGACGGCAAAAAGAAAGTGAACTTTGTACCTTATAAGTACAACCGTAAGACTAAACGTATTTATGGTTATTTGGAATAAATCCATGAAGAGTAAAACCGGAAGCTTTAAGCTTCCGGTTTTTGCGTATATCAATGTAACGTCTTACTTAATCTTTTTTACCATTGTCAGGCTGGTTAAGCTCGCGCTCCAGATCCTCATAATCGCTTTCATCAAGTTCGGCTGCCGGCACGGCATAACTGCCGTTGAACCAGCGGCCTAAATCAATGTCAGCGCAGCGTTTTGAGCAAAACGGCCGATATTTTTCATCGATCGTTTGTTTGCCGCAAATCGGGCATTTGTGCAGTTTGACCATTATTTTTCCACCCTGCCCGTTCCCTGGCATGTCGGGCATTCTTCGGTATAAATATCCAAAAGCGACGGACGGCGACGTTGACGCAAAATCTCTACATTGCCGGCGCGGCTTAAGCCGACCACACGGCCACGGCACGGATCATCGGCAAGCTCGGTCGATAGAATGTCCATCACCGGTTTCATAAAACGATATTCATCCGAACCGGCAAAATCAACCACAATCTTGCCAGAGAGGTTTTTTAAACGAATCTGTCGGGCAATCTCAACCGCAGCTTCATCATTTAAACGTGACACTGCCCCGCCGGATTTCAAATCGCCGCTATCGACATCTATTGCCACACAAGCACGGGTTTGCTCAACATGAATACTGCCACCGCCGGCTAGGTTGACCGTGCGGCTTAAAGCCTCAACAATTTGGTCTTCCAAGCCATATTCGGCAAACGGGTCGGCTGAATATGCCACCATATCGGCATCGGTTAATTCTATTAGTTCTTTTTCTAAATTATGGTCATTAACCACAATTTTTTTCAGACTTTCTTTATAACGGCGGATATATTCAAACAATGGGTTTTCTCGTACATACAACAAAGCCGGCGCCGAGGCGTTGCGCGCCTTGATACGGATATTTTCGTAAATGCCGCGCAGTTTAACCATTTCTTCTAAGACATCTTCAATCGGAAAATCCACCGCCGCCGTGCGCAGAGCCCAGCCCTCCTGACCGGTGATGTTTTCCCACACAGCCGTACGGTAAACCCGGGCTTGTTCTTTATCCTCAATCTTGGAAGAAACATCCACCCCCATCTTAAACGGACGGTACACCAGCGTGGTGCCGACGATTTGAATATTACGAACCACTTTGGCACCTTTTTCGGCACGCTTTTCTTGGGCAACCTGTACCACCACGCTCTGACCTTCGGTCATGTTGAGCTCTTTTAAATCCGATTCATAGGCATTCATGAACGCGTCTTCATCGTCGCCGATATTTACCATAAAACCAACGTGACCGTTGGCAAGCTCCATTTTATGCGTTATTTTGCCTAAATAAACATTGCCTTCAGAGGCTTTGTTTTCAGAAAAAACATCAATTTCTCTCATTCTTCCGTCATCAAGTGCTGCTAAACGGACATTATCCCCTTTTCTTTCATAGACCAAAGTATCTGCTCTCATTTTATTCCCGCTCCTATTAATAAATTTCTGGTTTCGTACAAAGGCAAGCCGACCACGCCGGAATACGATCCGACCATGTTTTTAACAAATCCGGCCAATTCGCCTTCAATTTTGTAACCGCAAACACCGACCCATTCACCGCCGGCAATATAATTTTTAATTTCTTCTTCGTTCAAACGTTTCATGGAAATCCGCGTTGTGACACAGCGGCTGCTGATTTTGCCGTTCTTGTCAACCAGGCAGACGGCGCTTATGACTTTATGATTACGCCCTGACAACAGCCGCATAACCGCTTCTTGCTCTGCCTCGTTTTTAGATTTGTGAAGAATCCTCAACCCCACCGCTACGACCGTATCACAAGCCAAAACATTTTCACCCGGATTGTCTGATGCCACTTTTTTGGCTTTTTCTAAAGCCATGCGCTTAACATACGGCAACGGACGTTCGTATTTTAAACAGCTCTCGTCAATATCTGCCGGAATAATTTTTTTGGGTATATACCCGATTTGTTCCAACAGCTGCCGGCGCTGCGGCGAAGATGAGGCTAAAATAAAATCTTTTACCGGCATATCTTATGCTTCGTCGTCGTAGGTTTTTTCCATCCGTTCATGACGCTCCTGCGCTTCAATGGAAAGCGTGGCAATCGGGCGGGCTTCCAAGCGCTCCAAGCCAATCGGCTCGCCGGTTTCTTCGCAATAGCCATATGTGCCGTCTTCAATCCGCTCCAGAGCATCGTTGATTTTGGCAATCAGCTTGCGGGCACGGTCTTTGGTGCGCAAATCAAGCGATTTATCGGTTTCAAGCGAAGCCCGGTCAATTTCATCAGGTTGGTTTAAGCCGCCCTGGCGCAAGTCATCCAACGTATCCTGTGATTGTTCCAATAAAGATTTTTTCCAATTCAACAATTTCTGGCGAAAATATTCCAACTGCATATCACTCATGTATTCTTCATTGGCTGATGGTTTATAGTCCGGGGGAAGAATGATTGAATCTACCATGTTTTCATCTCCTTAAATTTTAACTAAAGCTGCGATTGTATGAAAGGTAGCAATACATTTTCATAACTTCAAGCAAAATCTATATATTTAACACAATAAAAGCTAGTTAAAGAACCATATCATGTCGTTATTTTCTTTGGTACACCCTTTGTCAATGATGTCTTCAGCTGTTGCAGGGAGTTCTGCATCTGCATCATCAACCGAATTTGAGAAAGGCCAAGCCCAAATTTTGTCATTAATGCTCATCGCATCCAAATCAGAACCATCATTAGCAAGCCATAAGCGTAACCCAAGTTCAACACAGGCATCGCGCGGGACGTCAACAAACTCAATGCAAAAGGTTGTTCCATCTCCACCACCGTCGTCATTACACTTATTATTCTTACCGCTGCCGACTTTAACGTCGCCGCTGAAAGCGTGCGTTCCGTTGCGCGTATCCCAGGGGGCACCTTTTTCTTCTAAAGTATCCTTATTTACTTCTTTATAGTTTTCTGCCGCCACATAACGCTGGCTGATAAACTTTTTCAAATCCGTCAGTTCCTGATTGATGCGGCTTAAGCGGAATTTGTAATAACCGCTGTTTACCGCTGCCGCTACGGCAATGCTTACGGCTATCATCACACTAATATAGCCGAGAGCTTCAATCATGGAGCGGCCGCTTTCATTTGTTTTTGTTGACCATTTTTTCATCTTTGTTCCCCGTTTTTTAATTGTATCACAAAACAGATGAAAATAAAATATTTTTATATTTTACTTTATTTTTTTATTAATGCTATTATGATGTGAAAAAGTTATAAATCAATTAAAGGATTGAAAGTTATGCGTATAAATTGTTGTTTTTACCTGAGTGCTGCTGTTTTAACCGCGGCTCTTCCCGCTCATGCCGATGATTTTGAGTATACGCCATATGCCGGTGTTGATTATGGCTATGTTGAAGCTTCGGCGAAAAGCTTAAATCCGAATTATCATGCGGCGGGGATTAATCTTGGTACAAAATACAATGATTATTTTGGCACTGAGCTGTTTTTTAACCAGAGCGGTTCGGATGCAAAAAAAACAAACGGCGGAAAATACAAAACATCTTATCGGGCTTATGGCTTGGATGCTACGGTCTATTTGCCGCTCGGATGTTACCGCACCTTTGATTTAATCGCCACCGCCGGTATCGGTGAATATGTATTTGAAGAAAAATTAAACGGCGGAAAGCATCATGACAACAGTGCATGGGGCTATAGAATCGGCGCCGGTGTGATGTATAATTTAACCGAGAACATCAGCCTACGGGCATTGGTACGGTATGTCGGGCTGGACGGCATTTCAAATTTTGATCATTTGAATGAATATACTTTAGGTTTACGTTACCACTTTTTGTAAAGGATAAATGTCATGTGGAAAAAAATTCTTATTGCAGCTGTTTTAATTATTGCAATTTTGGGTGGTTTATATTGGCTTAAAAACAATTACCAAAACAAAGCAAATGATGTTCAAACACCTAAAGCCCCTTCTCCTGTTTTTGAAGACAGGGTATATACCTATGATTCTTCTGATTTGCCGGATGAATGTGCACTTAACAGTGAAATGGCCTGCGCGGTTGAATTTGCCATCAAATGCACGCTTAATCCGGACTTTGCCGGTTGTCGTCAATCTAAACTGCCAAGGTTTATTTTTATGGAGGACGAATCGCTTAATCGTCCGACGCAAATCAGTTTTAAAATTAAAAAAATTAAACCTATTGCCGCAGATATGATGGAAATTCATACCGAAAGCAGCTGTAACGGTAACTGGTTCGGTTTGTGTCAGGGAAACATTATATATGTGTTGGTTCCGAGTGGCGAAAGCTGGCGGGTTAAAGACATATACGCCATTGAAATATAAATCCTGCTGTTGTTCTTGAAAGGCGGATTTTTAAAATCCGCCTTTTCCTTATTTTGTTGTTATTCGGTCTAAAATTTCTTTTGCCGCCGCACGACCGGAAGCAACGGCCTGCACCACCGTGGAACCGCCGGTTTGGCAATCGCCGGCGTAAATGATTTTTTCATGTCCGGTTTTTTCATCAGCGCGGCTGCCGACTGCCTTGATTATTAAATCAAACGCCGGCAAGGTGACAGTTGTGCCTTCCAACGCCGCGGCTTTACCGTCAACAATTTTGTTTTTACAAACCGACAGTTTGTATTTATCGCCGTCTTTAACAATTTCCGTCGGACTGGTTAATGGCGAAACATCTATTTCGCGGCGCAACAAATCCAAATGTTCGGCTTCAGTGATACGCATGTCGGCTAAACGGCGGCGAACAAACATCTCCACGCTTGCCGCGCCTTGCGCTTTGGCGGTTAAGGCGCAATCTACCGCCACATTGCCGCCGCCGATAACGGCCACTCGACCCGATGTCTGATAATCTTGCGGATTTTTCAAATATTCAATATAAGAAAGCGCATATTCATCGCCTTTGATGCGCAAACCCATTACGTTATGTTCGCCAGCAGCAACAATCACAGCATCATATGACGACAGCAATGCCGGAATATCCGTAACCGTTGTGTTCAATTTGAGCGTCACCTGCTCGGGGTTAAAAACATACGCCCAATCTTTTTCAATGACATCGCGCGGCAAGCGGTCTTCCGGTATCAGATTAACTGCACCGCCGATTTTGTTTTCAGCCTCAAACAAGGTGACTTTGCAACCACTCTTGGCTAATTCCGCCGCTGCCGATAAGCCCGCCGGACCGGCGCCGATGACCGCCAGATTCAAGCCGTTGTCCGCAATCGGCGCAAATGCCGCTTTTTCCTCACGGTAATTTTGCAAAATGGTGGCTTGAACCTTGGGAATGTTTATCGGAAAATCAATATGCCGGCGCGTGCAGGCTTTCATACAAAAATAATCCGGACAAACCAAGCCGCAGGTTTGTCCCAAAATGTTTTTATCTATAATACTTGTCGCCGCCATGTCAAATTTTTGCGCTTTTGCCAGCTCTATGAACTCGCGCGGATTGCAACCGACCGGACAGGCATGCATGCAAGGTTCGGCTTTACAATTTAAGCATCGGTCAAGTTCGGCTTGAAACTGCGGTTTGTTCAGATATAAATTTTTCTTATCGGGCATCTTGTTTTCCTTTCCATAAAATCTGATATATTAAAAAAAGATTTGAAAGTCAATAGAAAGTGCTTGACCTTGAGTTAACTCTAAGGATTATAGTGTGAACAGAATCGGACTTATTTATGAACAACGACAAAGGATATGGTGCCGAGGTTTGGCGTCCGGCGTCGGCAAAAAAGCCGTAAAGCGATTTTCGTCATCAACGAGGTCGGCATCGTTTAATTTAGTTAACAACATATATTAAGGAGAAAACTGATGAGTTTTGATTTTTATGTTCCTGTTCATATTTTATTCGGCCGCGGCGAGCTGAACAATCTGCACAAACAACCTCTGCCGGGCAAAAAGGCTCTGCTGGTTATTTCAAACGGCAAATCGGCTCGTGCCAACGGTTATTTGGACCGCACGATTGAACAACTTAAAAAAGGCGGCGCCGATTATGTTTTGTTTGATAAAGTTGAAGCCAATCCTTTAAAAGGCACGGTGATGGCCGGCGCAGCGATGGCTAGAGAAAATAAATGTGATTTTGTTGTGGCTTTAGGCGGCGGCAGCGTGATGGACGCCTCAAAAGCCATTGCCGCCATGGCGGTCAACGATGGCGATTTGTGGGATTACATTATGTTCGGGCAAGGAAAGAAAAAACCGATGCAACACAATCCCCTGCCTCTGGTAGCCATCACCACCACCGCCGGCACAGGTTCGGAAGCCGACGCCGGTGCGGTCATTACCAATCCCGAAACCAATGAAAAGACCGCTTTCTTCGGCGGCTTTCCGGTGCTTTCCATCGTTGATCCGGAACTGATGGCGACCGTTCCGCCCAAGATGACGGCTTATCAAGGTTTTGACGCTTTATTCCATAGCGTGGAAGCCTATATTTCCAACAAAGCCAACTTGATGAGCGATATGTTTGCTTTAACCGCCATTGAAAACGTCGGCCGCTATCTGGCACGCGCCGTACAAAACGGCAACGATTTGGAAGCTCGCGAACACACCGCTTTTGCCAACACCATGTCCGGTTTCGTGATGTGCGTCGGCACTTGCTGCAGCGAACACTCTCTGGAACATGCTTTGTCGGCTTATCATCAGGAATTGCCGCATGGCGCCGGTTTGATTATGATTTCCAAGGCTTACTATCAGCACTTTATTGATAACGGCGTCGCACCGGAGCGCTTTGTTAAAATGGCGCAGGCTTTGGGTATGGAAAATGCAACCAAGCCGGAAGATTTTATTGTGGCTTTAAGCAATTTGCAAAAGGCTTGCGGGGTTGATGAGCTTAAAATGTCTGATTACGGTATCAACGAAAGCGAATTTCTGACCATGGCGCGCAACGCCAAAGACTGTATGGGCTTTTTGTTTGCCAACGACCGTCTGGATTTGAGCGATGACGACTGTGTCAAAATTTATCACAACTCGTACAAATAAAAAGGTTAAAGTTATGAATAAACTTTTTGTATCAACATTATGCGTTTTAACCGCATTTTCAACTGTTGTGGGAGCACAAGAAATGAAAAAGGCACCGATTGATACGGTTTTCAACCAGGGGGAACCGAATCCGTACGGAGAATTTTTTACCGGACAAACTTATCTGCAACGTTTAAGCGCCAATGATGATATTTGGAATTCTTCCATTGCTAACGTCACGTTTGAACCCGGCGCCCGCACCAACTGGCACAAACATGACGGCGGACAGATTTTGCTGGTGTTGGCCGGCGAAGGACGTTATCAGGAGCGCGGCAAGGAAATCCGAATCTTGCACAAAGGCGATGTGGTGCGCATCCCACCCGATGTGGAACATTGGCACGGCGCGGCGCCGGACAGTTGGTTTACGCATATTTCCATTGAGACCAATCTGCCCGATAATCAGACGACATGGCTTGCGCCGGTCAGCGATGCAGAATACAAATAAAAAAAAGGCGCTCAGCGTTTTATAACTGGGCGCCTTTGGTATTTTACTTGACTTTCGGTAAACATTTTTGTATCTTTTTTGTACAAAAATTATTTATTATGGAAAATTATGATATTAAAGAAAAGGCCAGACAAGATTTTGAGGCCAAAGTTGGTTATACACCAGAACAAACCGGAACGCCGTTTAGCTATGTTTGGAAGAATTGTATTATTTATGCTTCTTCTAAACGTGTTATATGGGCATTGTTGGAGGAAAGGCGCTTAAATAACAAAATAATAAGCGTTAGTGCTGTTGGGTTAGCCATTGTTGTAATTTTGCTTGGGCTTGTATTTTTTGTTTCATTTTACACAGTTGTTTTAACTATTGCTGTGGCAATTATGTTAAGTACGGCAATTGTTGCTTTGATTATTGCCTTGCAAATTTTAAATCATAAACGTAAACAGTGTCAAAAAATTCATCAGAATAAATTTTTGATACAGCCTTTGTAAAAATGCAAAAATTTTGGGAAAAAGCGGCTTTTTATATAGCCGCTTTTTTTATGTCTTGTACGATGTTTAGCAATTCTTCTTTTGCTTCCTGCAACAGTCGACGTTGTTCTTCATTTAAACGACATACTTCAACTTGTTTGATTTCAACCATCGGCGCAACCGTATCTTCAGGCTCGGAAATCTCAAAAAAGTCTTTTTGAATTTCACCGCCTAAAATGGCTTTGATGCCTCTATCCTTAAACAGTTTTTGCACGCCTTCAATCGTTAAGCGTCTATCATATAAAAGCTCTTTAATCAAGCGGACAATTTCGACATCATCCGGACGATAATATCGTCTTCCGCCACCGGCTTTCATCGGTTTTATTTGTGGAAATTTCGTTTCCCAAAAACGCAAAACGTGCGTAGCCACCCCCAAATCGTCCGCGACTTCGGCAATTGTCCGAAATGCTGCTTTAGATTTGTTGACAACCATTTATCTCTCCACAGCGGCTATTGACCGTTAATTGATTTGCGTAAATTTTGGGAAGGCTTGAAAGAAATAACCGTCCGTGCCGAAATTTCCGCTTCCACACCGGTTTTGGGGTTGCGACCGATGCGCGGATTTTTTTTGCGTAATGCCAAAGTACCAAATGAAGATAATTTGACATCATTGCCTTTGACCAAATCCGCCTTAATCTCGTCAATAATCATGTCTAAAATATCACCCGAATCCTTACGGGAAAGACCGATTTCTTCGTAAATTGTTTCAGCAACATCAGCACGTGTAATAGTTTTCATTTCTCTTCCTTAATTATAATACTATGTTCTTGTCTTGTTATTTATATCATTTACCAATTGAAGGCTCAAGCTTGCAAAAAAAATCGTTCACAATTTTTTTGCATAGGTTTTATTAAATCCGAACCAAAACACCGCCCCAGGTAAAGCCGGCGCCCATCGCACTTAAAACAACCAAATCGCCTTTTTTGATTTTGCCGGATTCCAGAGATTCAGACAAAGCCAACGGAATGGAAGCCGCTGATGTATTGCCGTGGTGATCTACCGTGACAATAACTTTTTCTGATGGTAAACCTAATTTGTGTCCGACACCTTCAATGATACGAATGTTGGCCTGATGCGGCAACAGCCAATCTATCTGTTCTGCGTTTACGCCGCATTGATTCATAACATATTCAGCCGCTTCAGACAAACTGCCGACAGCAAATTTGAATACTTCTTTGCCGTTCATCACGACAAAACCTGCCGTCGCCGTCGTGGAAACACCGCCGGAAACATATAAATTGTTGTATTGCGTACCGTCTGAATACAGTTTGGTTGCTAAAATGCCGGTGTCGGCAGAGGTTCCCTCGCCTTCACGCGCCTTTAGAACAACTGCTCCGGCGCCGTCACCGAATAAAACACAAGTGTTGCGATCCGTCCAGTCAACAACTTTGGAAAGCGTTTCCGCCCCAATGACCAGCGCCGTTTTAACTTGGCCTAAACGAATCATGTTATCTGCCATGGTTAAAGCATATACAAAACCTGAACAAGCCGCGGCAATGTCAAATGTCGGGGTGCCGGGATTTACACCCATGATGCCGCCGATTTTTGCCGCCGTTGCTGGCGTTGTATTATCAGGGGTTAAAGTGCCGACAATGATAACATCTATGTCTTTAATCGTTAGGCCTGCTTTTTCCAAAGCGGCTTCTGATGCTTTGATAGACATATCCGCCGTAGTTTCGCCTTCTGATATATGGCGACTCTTAATCCCCGTACGGGTGCTTATCCATTCATCATTGGTATCTACCATTTTGGATAAATCATCATTGGTTAACACTTTTTTGGGGAGATAGTGCCCCCATCCAATAATTTCAGATCTAATACACTTCATAATATATATCCTGTGAAATTTCCTCTAAATCAATATGTTCAAGTTCATCACGAATTGTTGCCACAAAATTTTGGCGAACAAGCATTGCGGCATTGCCGATGGCAACAGAAAAGCCTAAAGCATCCGCTCCGCCATGGCTTTTAACCGACAAACCGTTTAGCCCGACAAACATAGCGCCGTTATAAAGTTTTGGGTTCATGGTTTTGCTAATGCGCTTGGCAGCAAAAAACATAAACGGCAACCCTAATTTTGCCAAAAGGGATTTGTGAATTGCGTCTTTAATCATACTGCGGATAAGTTTTGCCGTACCTTCAATGGACTTTAAGGCTACATTGCCGGTAAAACCGTCGGCCACGATGACATCCGCTTTGCCAAACGGAACTTCGTGCGGCTCAATATAACCAATAAAATCTATATCCATTGAAGAACTACGGAGCATCTTAGAGGCGTGACGAATTTCTTCTTTGCCTTTCATTTCTTCAGCCCCGATATTTAAAAGGGCAATTTTGGGGTGTTTGATACCTAACGCATGTTTTGCCAAAACATTACCCATCACGGCAAACTCTGCCAAATTAACAGCATTGCATTCTGTATTGGCTCCTAAATCAAGCATGACATATTTGCCATAACGGTGCGGCATGATGCTGACAATAGCCGGACGATGAATCTTTTGAATGGTTTTTAACAACATTTTGGAAATTGCCATTAATGCACCGGTATTGCCGGCAGAAACAACTGCTTCTGCCTGCCCTTGGCGTACGGCATCTATCGCTTGGTACATGCTGGTGTTTTTATTGCGGATGACCTGTGAAGGTTTGTCTTCATTATGCACCATCTCCGGCGAGTGATGCAGTGTGCATATTTTGGTTAGAGCCGGAAACCTTTCAAGTTCTTTGCGAACTTTTTCTTCATCTCCGAAAACTAAAAACCTAATGTCCGGGTTCTTTTTTGCGGCAAGAGCCAACCCTTCTATTACGACTCGAGGGGAATTATCCCCTCCCATCGCATCAACCGATATAACCAGATTGGTATCAGACACAACCAGCTCCGTTGTTTATATGATTTGATTACTCTTTGTCTGCTTTTTGGGCGACAATTTCTTTACCGTCATATTGGCCGCATTTCGGGCACACATTATGAGGTCTCTTCAACTCACCGCAATTGGGGCATTCATGATATGCATTGGCTTTTAAAGCATCATGAGAACGGCGCATATTGCGACGGGATTGTGATGTTTTCTTCTTAGGTGTAGCCATTTTTTTCTCTTTTGTTAAAATTATTACACAACAAATTATTCAGACGACATTATTAAAGCACTTTTTATTAAAATGCAAGAAAAATATCTGTCGAAATTGTTAATGTGCTTTTAGCTAATTTTTTTTTGCTTTGCAAGTGTTTTTTCCACTTTTGTTTATTTTTTAAGCTTTTGCAAAACCGCAAAAGGATTGGCGCGCCGTGTCGTTTCTTCATCAAATTCACTTATAAAATGAAACTCTTCTCCATCGCGGCGCGGATAATCTTCCATCACGAGCGCTAATTGTTCTATCGCGATGTCGCCTAAATCTATTTTGCCGTCTTCAATAATATCCGGCACTTCATCAAAAATCCCGGCTTCCATATCTTTGATGTCTTTATAAGTTGCAGATGTGTCAAAATAATAAGCAAAAGGCGCTTCATATTCTTTGGTAAAATTTTCAAGCGTTACAACGCTTTTTAATTCCAGCTCTGCCTTAACCGTTCCTTTGATATCCAAGCGATGTTGTTTTAGACTGAGTTTTAAATAAATGTCAGCCGTAAAAGATTTTACCGCCTCTACTTGCAATATGGATGCTAAAGTCTTAAGTTGTTTGGCATCGGCATTAAGATGATAATGTTGCTCATGTTGGCTTAAATCATCAATATTCAAGGGGTACGAAAAATCTTTTTGCATTAATATTTTCCCTGTGTTATAAATCGGATTATGTTTAGTATAGTGATAAGGAAGTTTTGATGTCAATACACAAGATGTTTTTTTTAAGTATGCTGGCTTTGGCGGCCAGCGGGTGTTCTACCGATACATTTCTTGTCCATAACGGCAACATGCCGTCGGCAGATAAGGTTTCTATGGTTAAACAAGGGCAAACCAAAAATGAGGTCGAATCTATACTCGGTTCACCGTCTGCCGTAACGAGTTTTGATGAAAAAACTTGGATTTATATGTCTTCAACTTTAGAAAAAATTGCCTTTTTCACGCCTCAAGAAAAAGACCGGGAAATTTTAACCATCACCTTTAACGCAGAAGGTAAAGTTGCCGAAATTAAAAATTATGATTTAAGCAGCGGTAAAAATATTTCGATTGATACTGCCAAAACACCAGTTTCGGGCACAAAAGTCGGATTTTTCAGACGGTATTTCGGAGGTGTCGGCGCTTATTTACCTATTGCACCAAGCGGTTATGACGACCGTTTATAACAGAATTTAAACTTTTGATGCATACATGCGTTTTTGGAGTGTGCAGCACTCGAGGTTAGGCAGCTGCCGCTCTTTTCTTTCTCGTCACATCACCGACGTGCGGTAGTGCGGCGGTTAAGGCGGCTGCCGCACGTATGAGAAGAGATGCCTAAACTGCCGAGCAATGCTCGGCAGTGGCATGAGATAAAGTGCTGGTTGTAAGTTATCCCCACCAGACTCTTTAAAATTGCAAAAAAAAAAAACGGTTTAGAATGACGCGTAAACAGGTGTTTTTTGCAATTTGGAGAGAA
>CALXZJ010000031.1 GCA_944393235.1 uncultured Alphaproteobacteria bacterium
TCTACTTTTTTATCCTACGCATACGGTGACGACCCGGAGGTATACTCTTTCCCTGCACGGCGGGGATCTCACCCCTTAAGGGGTTCGGTCTTGCTCCGTAAGGCTTGACAATCATTAAACATATGATATTTTCTTTCTAAAGTTTTTATTATCGGGAGTATAAAATGGATGTGATTTTAACGGGCGATCGTCCGACAGGCAGACTGCATTTAGGACACTATGTCGGTTCTTTAAAGCGCCGGGTAAATATGCAAAACAGCGGCAAATATGATAAAATTTATATTATGATTGCTGATGCGCAGGCATTAACAGACAATGCCGGCAATATTACCAAAGTGCGCGACAATATTTCTGAAGTGGCTTTGGATTATTTGGCATGCGGTTTGGAGCCTGAAAAAGTGACATTCCTTATTCAGTCGCAAATTCCGGAATTATGCGAACTCTCATTTTATTATATGAATCTGGTGACGGTTTCCCGGTTGCAACGCAATCCAACAGTTAAAAATGAAATTCAGCTACGCGGATTTAAACAAAGCATTCCGGTTGGGTTCTTTACATATCCCATCAGTCAGGCGGCAGATATCACCGCTTTTAAGGCCAATCTGGTTCCGGTCGGCGAAGATCAGCTACCGATGATTGAACAAACCAGAGAAATTGTACGCTCATTTAACACTCAATATCAGGAAGTTTTGATTGAACCAACCGCCGTACTGCCGGAAAACAGCCAATGTGCACGACTGCCGGGGCTGGATGGTGCGGCAAAAATGAGTAAATCTTTGGGTAACTGCATTTATTTGGCTGATACGGCAAACGAAATTAAGAAAAAAGTACAAAGCATGTTTACCGATCAAACCCACTTGCGGGTTGAAGATCCGGGGCATACGGAAAACAATCCGGTGTTTATTTATCTGGATGCGTTTTGTAAAGATGAGCATTTTGCCGCTTTTCTGCCGGCATACCAAAATTTGGAAGAACTTAAAGCGCATTATCGGCGCGGTGGTTTGGGCGATGGCACAGTCAAAAAGTTTTTAAATGAAATTTTGCAAAATGAGTTGAAACCCATCCGCGAAAGACGGGAAGAATTTGCCAAAGATTTGGGCGAAATTTTTACCATGCTTGAAAAAGGCAGCATTAAAGCGCGTGCAGTTGCCGAACAAACTTCGCAGGAAGTGAAAACCGCTATGGGGATTAATTATTTTAACGGTAATTCACTTTTGAAATAAATTATAATAATATCGATAAAATATAACAACCGCTCTTGTGAATAAGGGCGGTTGTTTTGATACAAAAGTTGGCAACGTGATACATCTTGATACAAGACAAAAGCTAAAATGCTATGATATGTTCTAACCTGTGTTAAACAATTTTTAAAGGAGAACATATACGATGGTTAACAGTGTTAAAAATAACAAAAAAACGAACGTTGCAACAAAGAGACAAAACAAATCAACCTGCACGATGAACAACATTATTAAAGATTTTAGACGATTAAATTATATGACTCAAAGTATAGAACCGGTGTATACAGGTATTAAAACAGTCGATAAAATGATAGACAAAGGGCTTGATGCCGTGACAGACAGAGTTCCCAATGCTACAATCAAATACGGATTAAAAGCGGCAAAATTTGCACCTAAAGCAGGAGCTTATGCAGCCAGAGCCAAAGCGGCAAAAGATAAAAACTGTAAAAAAAAGAAGTGAGGCTAATATGAAACGGCAAATCCTGATAAAAATCAGTCATTTTTTGTTGGTTTTGGGATTTTTGGAAACTTTTTCCTTAATCGGAAATTATGTTCAAAATGACACTTTATCAGCTTTTATGCTGCCGGCAGAAATTTTTATAATGATTGTGGGATTTGCGGTTTTATTCAAAAAGCAGTTTGTCTTCGGAAAAAATTTTTCAAAAACATTCCCTAATTTCAGCCTTTGGCTTAAAGCGGCCGGGGCGAGATTTTGTTTTACACTGCCTAACATTATTTTTGCCGAAAAATGCGATAACGTGGTTGCTGCCGGAGATGCTTTCAAAACAATTTTAATACACGGTTACCAATTAACGGCAGATGTGTGGAAATATGCCCTTTATGTGTTTGCTCTTTTAATCGGCGTAAAATTCTTGTATCATGCCGCACGAAAAGCGATTGTTGAAAAAGAAAAAATCAACATTGATTTCAAAGGTATTTTTAACAAAGAGCAATTTACAAATAAAATTCAAAGTTTATTGTTTTTCGGCGGTATCATGCAAATTGTTTCGCTGCCGATTTATTATGGCGATGTTTGGTTTGGTGAAAATATTGTAACCGATACATTATACGCTTTGTTTTATCCTTGTCTGTTGTGGGGTGTTCTGATTATTTTGTTTATGAAAAAAATGGTTTGTTTTGATAATTTGTATAAACGGTATCCGAAAATTTCCGTCGGGTTAAAGTGGATAGGCATATTGCCGTATTTGGGTTTGCCGCTTTATCTGGCGTTTGTTGAAATGGGTTATGAACAAGCCGCGCTTGTTTATGAAAACGCTGATGAACGCATTGTAGACTGGGTCAGTATTTATGCAGTGTTTCTGCAAATTTTGACATATGCATTATATGTTTTGGCCGTTATAGCATTTTTATATAAATTTTACCATGAAAAACGGTCACAGAAAAAAAATAAAAATACGCCTTCTTTATGGGAAAATTTGATTGATTTGATAATGGCTCTTATACCTTAAATCGTTTTGATACAAAGCGATACAAAAGTTGGCAACGTGATACATCTTGATACAAGACAAAAGCATATAAAACATGTTAACCTTTCTTTGATTTCAACCATAATTCAAGAAAGGAAAAAATTAAATGAACAGTCTTTTTCAAAATAATTACGAAAGTGAGAATGATAGAAAACTGGATAAAAAGTTCAATTATAATTATCAGGTGATAAAGAACATGTATCCGAAAGCAAGTGAATTGCCGGAAGAAGAAGTTAGAGGAATTATCCGAAAATATTACCAAGCACCCAAAGGGCAAGAAGAACAAGCGATAAAAGATTACATCAGCCAAAAAGAACCCGAATGGCAGCAGTTATACGGATTGGATTATGAGGATAAAGAGGACGATGCAAATTCCTTTTGATCAAGCAGTGATAAAATTAATAGATATTCCCCAATTTACCTGGGGATATCTATACAACGAACAACCGTTTCTTTGAACAAAGGAAGATTGCGCCGGCAGTATAGAATGCATTTGGACGTTTTGAGCCATATCGCCAATGTTCTGCCGACAATCATTGAGCGTTGGGGAATCGGCAATTAAAAGCAAAAACCCCGCTCTTGTTAAAAAAGCAGGGTTTGATAAAAAAGCTGCCATTAGTTATAATAGATAATGGCGTACAATATAATCATCACGTTTACTATTTTAAAACCCTCAATAAGGCATCTTTCCATATCGCAAATTTTTCCTCATCGGTTGCTGATGTGTTGGCAGGACTCGTAGAAGGCAGTATTGTGTAACGGTTATTTATAATGTGGTCGTTTTTTTGATTGCACCATTTGAAAGCTTTTTGACCGTTGAATAAAAAATGTTCAATATTTGTCAGTTCGGAGAAATCATTAATCACGGCATTTTTAATATGCAAATCCAAGCTGCCTTTTCTCTCACAAACATCCAAGGCATCCCATAAACCAACGCGGTGAGTTAATAAAATTTCCTTTCGTCTGTCAGGCATGGTTAAAAGCTGTTCATTATCTAAAATTTTTGAAATATAAGTCCAAAATTTATTTTTAGGGTTGGCATAATATGTTTGCTTTGCCAAAGATTGTTCGCTTGGCATTGTTCCGACAATTAACACACGGGTATTTTCATCAACCCATGGTTTCAGACATTTTTTAATCATGAGCACCTCTTTTAATTTAAAAACCAATTTATTTTAATGAGAATAACAGCTCAAAGTCAATGAAATATATTGTATTTAAAACCTCAATCCCCCTGCTCTATCAAGAGCAAGGGGTTAAGTTTATGCCTGTTTTTTGTGAATACGGTTGATACGGATATGAAATTTAAACAATCCGCAAACCAAGCCGGCCAAAGTGCCGAAAAGCCAGATGCCGCCGGACGGACAACCCAAACCGGCAAACAAACCCGCCAACGGATACGAAAAAATCAAATCCAGCAGCCAACCGGCAAACGCACCGACCAAACCGGCAAACACCATATTGACAACCAACAAAACGGCAACAGCGACAATGCCTGCCAAAGTTTTTAACAACAAAGCGGCAAGCGTACCCAATAATTCTAAAAAACTTTTCATAATGATATAATTTAGTGTTTTTATTTTGAAAATTTTATCTTGTTTGTCAAGCTCAAAGACTGCATGGCTTAAACTTTTCTGTTGCCTTATTTTTTGCAGGCGTTTATAAATCGGGTTATGGAAGACTTGTTTAACATTTGGCGCGGTAAGACGCTTTCGTCAGTGGTTGGCGGTTATGACGCTTTTTTATTGACGGAAGCCCTGAAAAACGCAAAACACGATGTTTTATACATCGTCAGCAACGGGGTGGAGCTGGAACAAACGGCTGACACCGTGCGTTATCTTAACCCCGATTTGCAAGTGTTGACTTTTCCGGCATGGGATACCGTGCCTTATGATCGGGTTTCGCCGAATGTTAATATTGTTTCCGCACGTCTGGAAACCTTGGCAGAACTTGCGCACGAGCCGAATGCCTCAAAGCCGCGGCTGATTATCGCCAGTATCGGCGCCGTCATCCAAAAGCTGCCGCCGAAAAAGATTTTTTTGAATTCGCAACGTGTTTTTAAAACCGGCGGCAAACTCAATTTTAATGATTTTATGCATTATGCCGCCGTCAACGGCTACACCAAAGTTGAACAAGTGATGGAGCCAGGTGAATACGCCGTGCGCGGCGATATTATTGATATTTTTCCGACCGGTGCTTTAATGCCGGTACGGCTTGACCTTTTTGACGAAGATATTGAAAAAATCCGCACTTTTGACCCGCTGACGCAACGCACCGTCGGCGTGATTGATCAATATGTTTTCGGGGTTGCCAACGAGGTGGTGTTGGACGCCAACACCATTAAAAACTTCCGTTCCGCTTATCGCGAAGCTTTCGGCACCGAGGGCTTAAAAGACGAGATTTACGAATCCGTTTCCAACGGACGGAAATATTTGGGCATGGAAAACTGGCTGCCGTTTTTTTATGAAGACGCCTTGCCGACGTTGTTTGATTATCTGCCGAGCGCTTATGTGGTTTTGGGTCATGATTATGACGGCGCCCTGCAAGCCAAAGAAGACAGTATTATTGATTATTACACGGCACGGTTGGAGGCTTTGAAAATTAAAAACGCCGCCGAAGAAACCGTTTATCGTCCCATAAAGCCGGAACTTTTATATTTAAAGGCGGCCGAATTTAACGCTATCACCGAGAAAAAACAAGCTGTCAAACTGACCGCTTTGAGCCTGCCGGACAGCGAATCGGTTCTTAATCAAAAAGTTATTCCGGCGCGTGATTTTGCCCATGCCAAAAACATCAACAGCGCCGCCGTTTACCAAGATGTTAAAGATTATCTGATTGAAAACGGCCGCTTGAGAAGAATCGTCTGTTGTTATTCCGAAGGTTCGCGCGAACGGCTTTATACCCTGATGAACGAATACGGCATTAAAGATCTGACCTTTGCCGATACTTTCACGGATGCTTTGAACAAAACCGCGCATAAAAAAATCGCGCTTGTTATTTTGGGGTTGCCGCACGGTTTTAAGAACAGCGAATTTTGCCTTGTTTCGGAAACCGATGTTTTGGGTGAGCGGCAAAATCGCAAGGCGCGCAAAAAAGTCAGCGCCGAAGATTTTATTGCCGATGTTTCATCATTAGCGGTCGGTGAATTGGTGGTGCATATTGAACACGGCATCGGCCGGTTTATGGGGTTGGAGAACATCACCGCCGGCGGGGCGCCGCATGATTGTCTTAAGATTATCTACGCCCATGATGACAAATTGTTTGTGCCGGTGGAAAATATTGACGTGATTTCCCGTTACGGTTCCGATGATGAAAACGTAACGCTTGACACTTTGGGCGGTCTGGCATGGCAAGCCAAAAAAGCCAAGGTTAAAGAAAAAATCAAAGACATCGCGGAAAAATTGATTAAAGTTGCGGCCGAGCGCGAGCTTAAAACCGCTGATGCCTTTGTACCGCCGGCCGGCGTTTATGATGATTTTTGCGCCCGTTTTCCGTATAGCGAAACCGATGACCAGCGCCGCGCCATCGCCGACGTGTTAAAAGACTTAAACGCCGGCATGCCGATGGACAGACTGGTTTGCGGCGATGTCGGCTTCGGCAAAACCGAAGTGGCGCTGCGGGCAGCATTTACGGTAGCGATGAACGGGGCGCAGGTGGCGCTTATCGTGCCGACAACGCTTTTGGCGCGGCAGCATTATCTTAACTTTAAACAACGGTTGGAAGGTTTTCCGGTTAAGGTGCGGATGCTCTCGAGACTTGTTTCCCAAAAAGAAATACGTGAAACTCAGGAAGGACTCAAAAACGGCGCCGTAGAAATTGTTATCGGTACACACGCGTTGTTATCGCAAAACGTTAAGTTCTGTAATCTCGGGCTGTTGATTGTGGATGAGGAGCAACATTTCGGCGTCGCCCATAAGGAAAAGCTCAAGGCGCTGAAAGCTGACGTGCATGTCTTAACCTTAAGCGCCACGCCGATACCGCGGACTTTGCAGCTTTCGTTGACCGGCGTTAAACAGTTGAGCATTATCGCTACGCCGCCGATTGACCGACTGGCGGCACGCACATTTGTCATGCCCTTTGATTCGGTGATGATTAAAGAAGCCATTTACCGCGAAAAATTTCGCGGCGGGCAAATTTTCTTTGTCTGTCCGCGGGTTTCGGATATCGCCGGCATGGAACAGGCGTTAAAAGCTCTGGCGCCGGACATTAAAATGGCAATCGCACACGGGCAAATGCCGGTTAAGGAACTTGAGGATGTGATGAACGATTTTGCCGCCGGAAAATATGATTTGCTGTTGTCCACCACCATTATAGAATCCGGCATTGATATGCCCAGCGTCAACACAATGATTATCCACCGCGCCGATATGTTCGGTTTAGCACAGCTTTATCAGCTGCGCGGGCGAATCGGACGTTCCAAAGTGCGCGGCTATTGCTATTTTACCATTCCGGCCAAAAAGAAACTTAAACCGGTAGCGGAAAAACGGCTGATGATTTTATCGGCGCTGGATACTTTGGGCGCGGGTTTCTCGCTTGCCAGCCACGACATGGACATCCGCGGTTCGGGCAATGTGTTGGGCACCGAGCAATCCGGTCACATTAAAGATGTCGGCATTGCGCTTTACCACCATATGTTGGAAGAAGAAATCGTCCGCCAAAAAGCCGCCATGCAACACCAGGAAGCAAACGAATCGGCTGCGGTGTTTACCGCCGATGACTGGGCGCCGCAAATCACCACCGGAATTCCGATTATGATTCCGGAAAACTACGTTAAAGATTTGGGCGTACGGCTCGGATTATATAAACGAATCGGCTCGCTGAAAAACAATGAAGAAATTTTGGATATGCGCGAAGAGTTGATTGACCGTTTCGGACCGATACCGCCGGAAGTGGAAAATTTGCTTACCACCATTGAAATCAAACAAATGTGCTATGCTGCGAACATCGCCAAAATTGACGCCGGTGCCAAAGGAATCCTGATTGCATTTCATAACAACACGTTTAAGGCCGTGGACAAGCTGATTGATTTGATGAATCGTTCGTTCGGCGTTGTGAAAATTCGTCCTGACCAAAAGCTTTTTATTGAAGGTAATTTAAGCGATTACACAAGACGAATCGAAATCATCAAAAAATATGTCAAACTGCTAAGCGAGATGTGACAAGCTTTTGCATAAATTTGTGATTGCAAAGAGGAAAAAATCACTTTATAATTGTATTATATGTTTTGGCAAAGAGGGGCTTTTGATGTTGCGCTTTTATCCGTTTTTTGTGTTTTGTCTGTTGTGGTCGTTGCCTGTAAAAGCATTGACTTGCGTTGAGGACAATCGTTTGAATTGTAAAGCTTTGGGATTTACGGAAACCGAGTGCGACTACGGCGGTATTGCTTGTCCGTTTGATGCTTCTCTTTGGCATTGTGCGGAATGGACTTGTGAAGACGGCAGATTTTATTCCCAAAAACTTGATGGTGTTGATTGCTTTGAAGAACCTTATAAAGGTTTAACGTGTTATAATTGTGATTGTCCGAAAACAAATAAATATTGTTCTATCGGCAGTGTTTTTTATGCAGATGGAACATGTTCTTCGCAATACGATACATGTGTCGGCAAAATTCCGGTTGGCGTGGTTTATATGCTTACTGACGCCAACGGCAATTTGGTTTCAGATTCATCATCTTTTTATGGACGCGTTATCAGCCTTAAAGATTTGACTTCAGCCAGTGGCAGTACCGCAATATCCTGGGGTGCATCCGGTGTTAATATTTCCGGTCTTAATACTTATAGTTATGCCAGCATGGTTAGTGCCTTAAAAAGCGCACAAGGCAAAGAAGGAAGTGAAGAAGTGTATGATGGTGCAGGCAATACATCTAAAATTGTCAGCGTAACCAGCACCAATCGTCCGATAGCTGCTGATGCCACAGTTGAATTTTATCCGGACGCATCTTTGAAAAGCGACTCTCTTGTCGGCAGCGGAAAGTGGTATATGCCTAGTTTTGGCGAACTTGAACAACTTTATGGTTTTAATCCATCACAAATGACTGAAGGAACCGGTTCAAGCGGATCGACGGGTAAAAATATTGCAGCCGTTAATGCCACGCTTGAGGCTATGGCCACTGCCGGTGCTGCGGCAGAACCGTTAGACACAAACGGAGGATATTACTTAAGTTCGACATCAGTCAGCACTGGTTACGCCTGGGTATTGCGGATGAGCGACGGTACACGCAGCCATGGCTTAAAAAATAATACTTACCGCCTCAGAGCCAGCTTAAAATTTAATAATTCAAACTAGCATTTAAATTATGCCGTGTTTTAACCATCGCTTTTAAGCTTGGCTAATAAGTGATGGTAAGATGTTACGATTTTTTTGAATTTTTCTTCACAATCTTTATTGCCGGCATTGACATCCGGATGGTATTTTTTGACTAATTTTTTATACTGTTTTTTTAGAGAATCGATGTTGATTTCATCTATATCCATTTCCATGACAGCAGCATGTTCACGATCGTGGGCATTAAAATAAACATTGTTTTTCCAATCAGAATCGGTAAAACCGCCTTCTATGCCAAGCTCATCAATAAAATCATACCCGAATTGATATTTAATTTTGGAGCGAAACCCGCCAAAATGTCGGCGAAACTTGAGCTTTTCTTCTTCCTCATCTTCTATACCGGCATAATAATTCCAACGTGCATTATACTCTTGCACGTGTTTTAGGCAAAACCAATAATATTCTTTTAAGCTTCGATCTTTGGGCGCGCGGTACTCCCCTTTTTCAGGACAGCCAGGATGATCGCAGCGATGCTCTTTTCCCTCATTCTGCGGTGCAAAATATTTTTTTGTACGTATTTTTTTTTCTTTCATAACATTTCTTTGTACCTCCGATTGTTAAGATTGGCAACAATAATTAAAGATTGCGTAATATTTTTCTGTCAGTATGATAAAAACAAAAAAATAATGTGAGGATGTTTAATGCCAGAACTGCCGGAAGTTGAGACAATTAAAAACGCTTTGAACAAAGCCGTTTGCGGCGCATATATTCAAGCAACGGAAGTTTTGTGCCGAAAATTCAGAGTGCCTGTACCTATTGATTTGGCAGAAAAAATAAATGGTTCTCGGATTATTTTTCTAAAAAGAATCGCTAAATATATTGTCATTAATCTTGATAATGGTTTGAGTATTATCTGGCATTTGGGTATGAGCGGCAGGGTTAAAATTTGTGAAAGACGTCCGGAAAACTTGGCAAAACATGATCATGTCGTTATCATAACCGATAGAGGCTGTCTGATTTTTAATGACGCACGGCGGTTTGGTATGTTTGTTACCTGTCCGACAGATAAACTGACGGAGAATCCGTTTTTACAAAAACTGGGAATCGATGCTTTAGACGAGAACTTTAACGGTCGTTATCTTTATCAAAAATCACGCAACAAAAATTCGGCAATAAAAATTTTGCTGCTTGACCAGCAGATTGTGTGCGGAATCGGCAATATTTATGCTTCAGAAGCGCTTTATGAAGCACGAATCCTTCCGCAACGGCCAGCGTCAAGCCTTAGCCTTAAAGAGTGCGCAAAGCTTGTCGAATCTGTTAAAACGGTTTTGCATAAAGCCATTAAAGCCGGCGGTTCAACCTTAAAAGATTATCGCCAACCGGACGGTCGTATGGGATATTTTCAAAACGAACACTGTGTTTATGACAAAACCGGTCAACGCTGCCCTAACTGCATTTGTAATGTCAACAAAACCGGCGGTATACAAAAAATTGTTTTGGGCGGGCGTTCAACTTTTTATTGTTCAACTTTACAAAAATAAAAGGAGGAAACATGAAAAAAATTTTTGCTTTGATTTTTGCTTTCGGATTTGTTTTTGGAACTGATGCTTATGCGGCAAATTATTTTATTGAAGGCATGGAAGATGTGCCTATTCCTGACAAAATGATGCAAATTCAATCTGATAATATTTCTTTTGGCAACGAGGAAACTCGCTTTGTGGAAGCTTATCTGCAAACTAATTTTGGCAAATTTTCTTTTGTTGCCGGATTTTATGAGGATTCTTTACCGCAATTGGGTTGGACTTTGCAACAACAAGGGGCTGATTATTTGAGCTTTGTCCGAGATAATGAAGAACTTAAAATTTCATTGGTTTCTAAAATGCCGTTGATTGTACGCGTTACCTTAACCGGCGGACATTAAAAATTTTTACTTTTTTTTAAAATTGTTGTTGACTTTCGCTAAAAGGAACGGCTATAAAGCATAGCAGAGTAAATTTTGTAATTTAATTTAAGGAAGAAAAATATGGCCAACCATAAATCGGCAAAAACGAGAATTAGAAGAAATGCTAAACGCAGCATGATTAACGGTATGAGAAGAAGCCGCGTTAGAACTTTTGTGAAAAAAGTTGATGCTTTAATTGCTGCCGGCAATAAAGACGAAGCAATGACAGCATTAAAAGTTGCAGAAAGCGAAATGATGCGTGCCGCTCAGAAGGGCGTTTTTCATAAAAACACTGCTTCGCGGACGGTTTCTCGTTTGGCGCAGAAAATTAAAGCGCTTTAAGCTCTTTGTTTTAATTTTTTCAAGACACCAAAACCTTACTTTAAGGTAATGTTTTGGTGTCTTTTTTTGTCCGAAAATTAGGAATTCCGCCCGACTCTGCAGAATCTCTATGTCAAGTAAATTAATTTAAATGTTCGGTAAATGTTCTGTTGTAATTATGTTTTTTTCGTGCTTAGGTATTTTTGTATTTGATGAGCTTTAGATAAAACATAGGTATTCTGTATTTGATGAAAAATATAAGTATTTGTGTTTGATGAGTTTTAGATAAAATGTTTTAGAATGTGGCAAATTGCTTTGGAAGGTTTTAAGTCTGACGGTTTGTCGGTAGATTATAAAAATGAAAATTATTATCCATTAAGACTGTTACGGTCTTTGATAAATGGCAAATTGCTTTGGAAGGTTTTAAGTCTGACGGTTTGTCGGTAGATTATAAAAATGAAAATTATTATCAATTAAGACTGTTACGGTCTTTGTGTAAAGAATGTTTGTTTTAGATTTATGTTGAAAGTATTTGTTTAGGGCAAAAGAAATAAAATTTTTACCTCTAAAACATTGTTTGAAACATAATTTAGAACAAAAGCTGGATTAACTTTTTAGATTGGGATACGGAAATGGCTGAACAAGCAATAAACAACAATGATACTTCTGTTCAAGACGAATGGGGACAGATTTGCAGCCAATTGAAATTGGAATTCGGAGAAACAGCGTATGACAGCTGGTTAAAACCTTTAACGATCGGTTCATTAAATAACGGCGTGATGAATATCTGCGTCCCGACAACTTTTATGAAAAATTGGGTAATCACTCATTATTCTGAACGAATCCATAAAATTTGGGAACATAAAAATCCTGAAATAAAACAAGTAAATTTTGTGGTACAAACCATGAATTCCGGTGATACATCTTTGTTGAAAAAGATTGTTTCAACACCGACGCCGCAAAATTTGTATGTTTCAAACTACGAGTCTGCCGTGAATGATTATATTCGTCCTGATAGCAGCTCACAACTTTCTGCTCCTTTGAATCCGGCTTATACGTTTGATACGTTTGTGGTTGGCAAAACGAATGAATTTGCTTATGCGGCAGCTCATAAAGTAGCCGAATCCAAAAATGTTTCATTTAATCCGTTGTTTTTATATTCCGGTGTGGGACTGGGTAAAACACATTTAATGCATGCTATTGCTTGGCATATTCGTCAGCAAGATCCAAGCCGGAATGTTATTTATCTTTCTGCCGAGCAATTTTTATATAAATTTGTTAAGGCGTTACGCTACAAAGATACGGCTGCTTTTAAAGAACAGTTCCGGTCGGTAGATGTTTTAATGGTTGATGATGTTCAGTTTATGAGCAACAAAGAATCTACTCAGGAGGAGTTTTTCTATACTTTCAATTCGTTGATTGAAGAAGGACGGCAAGTTATTATTTCAGCAGATAAATCTCCATCTGATTTGGAAGGAATCGAGGCTCGCTTGAAATCGCGTTTAAATAGTGGTTTGGTTGCCGACATTCACCCGACTGATTTTGATTTGCGTATGGGAATTTTACAAAACAAAGCCCGCCAAATGGGAATTGCTTTACCTGAAAAAGTGGCTGAATTTTTAGCTCAAAAAATCACGACAAATATTCGCGAATTGGAAGGTTCTTTAAGGAGAATCGTTGCTCATTCTCAACTTTTGTCAGATAGGGAAATTACCTTAGATATGACACAAGATGTGTTAAAGGACATGTTGCGCTCAATTGACCGCAAAACCACAATTGATGAAATTCAGAAAAAAGTGGCAGAATATTTTAATATTTCAGTTAAAGAACTGCAATCTTCCCGGCGTGCCCGCACGGTTGCCCGCCCGCGCCAGATTGCCATGTATTTGGCCAAGCAATTGACATCGCGCAGCCTGCCGGAAATCGGGCGTAAGTTTGACCGTGACCATACCACAGTTATGCATGCCGTGCGTAAGGTTGAAGAACTGATTGTTGAAGATACTTCTTTAGCAGAAAACGTTGAAACATTACGCCGTTCATTGGAAAATTAAAATTTATTTTCCCCTAATCAAACGCCCTAAATAGGGCGTTTTTGCTATATAAAAAAACAAAATATGATTGATAATGTTTATAAAAAAACTGTGAACGACTTTGCTTTTTATCTTTTGCTTTTGGCGGATTATGCTATGCTTTTTAATAGTTAAATAATTAATTTTTTATGGTCAAAAGAAATGAAATTTACAATTGAAAGAGCTACTTTGTTAAAAACTCTCAGCCATGTTCAGAGCATTGTTGAGAAACGTAATACCATTCCGGTTTTATCTAATGTACGTATTGAAGCTTTGGGTGACGGCATTAGCTTTAAGGCTACTGATATGGATACTGAAATCACCGAAATTACTGATGCCAAAATTGGTGAAAAAGGTGCAACAACCGCGCCGGCACACATGCTTTATGATATTGTGCGCAAATTAAACGACGGTTCGGAAGTGGAACTCATTTTCCCTGATGAAAAAGGACAACTCAGTATTGCCTCCGGTCGTTCAAAGTTTTCGCTTTCCACAATTGCGGTGGAAGATTTTCCGGTAATTTCCGGCGACAGTTTGCCGATTAATTTTGCCATGAGCAAAGAAGAATTAAAAGACGTGATTGACCGCACGCAATTTGCCGTTTCTACCGAAGAAACGCGTTATTACTTAAACGGTTTGTATATTCATGCCAAAACCGAAGGCGAAACAAAAGTTTTGAGAATCGTTGCTACCGACGGTCATCGTTTGGCTTGTGTGGAATCGCCTTTACCGACCGGCGCTGAAAACATGGCCGGTGTTATTGTACCGCGCAAAACTGTGGCGGAAATCCGTAAACTTTTGGATGATACCGGCTCCGAAACTGTGGCGATTTCTTTGTCTGAAAACAAAATCCGTTTTGCGCTTGAAGACATTACGTTGACTTCTAAGCTGATTGACGGAACATATCCGGATTATGAGCGGGTTATTCCAACCGATAACGATAAAGTTTTGGAAGTTGGCGTTAAAGAACTTTCCTCTGCGGTGGATCGTGTTTCGGTGGTGGCAGAACGCACCCGTGCAATCAAATTGATTACCGGCAAAAACCATGTGGTATTGACGACATCAAGTCCGGATTTGGGCAGCGCTTTGGAAGAGTTGGAAGCCAAATATGAATATGAGGCGCTTGAAGTTGGTTATAACTTCCGCTATTTGCTGGATATTTTAAGCGAAATCAGGGGTGAAAATGTTCAGATTACATTTTCTGACGGGGCTTCGCCGTCGGTTATTCATGATACCTCAGATGCCAGCGCAATTTATGTTCTGATGCCGATGCGGGTCTAGGAACATAAAAAAATTCGGTTGTTTTACGCTCTGTTAAGAGAAGTGTTTTATAATCGGGTTTAAGCGAGGTAATGGTGGAAAATTTAGCTGTCAAATTTTCAGAAATCTTAAAAGAAAAGTCAGGCGTTACACGCCTGACTTTAACTGATTTCAGAAATTATGCCCAATTGCGGCTCAATGTCGGGTTGTGCCCGATTGTGCTGACCGGTGAGAATGGCAGCGGTAAAACCAACATTTTAGAGGCAATTTCTTTTTTAACGCCCGGACGCGGTTTGCGTAGCGCCAGACTTGCCGATATTAAACGCTTAACTCCAACGTTGGTTACCCCTGATTTTGAACCGGCTCTTAATGTCGGAAACGGCTGGGCGGTTTCAGCAACCATTCAGAAAAACGGCGAAGAGTTCAATCTTGGCACCATGGTGCAAAAAACTCTACGGGAAGAAGATGAATCGGCTAAGAGTTTTGAACGACGAATCGTGCAAATAGACGGACAAAAGGTTTCGACACAGGGGGAGCTCGGCAAGTATTTTTCCGCCATTTGGATAACACCGCAAATGGACAGGTTGTTTTTGGGCGGCACGCAACCAAGGCGTAGTTTCTTAGATAGAATCGTGTATGCTTTTGATTTGGAACACGCCAAACGCACCGCCAATTTTGAACATCTTTACAAACAATGGTACCAACTTTTGAAAGCCGGCTGCCGCGATAACGCCTGGCTTGCCTCTTTGGAAGAAGAAATGGCGGCTTTGGGAGTGGCGATTGCCGCGGCAAGGCGAGAGTTGATTGCGCGGCTCAATACTTTTATTGAGCAAGAGCCGGACGATGTTTTTCCGGATATTTTGTTAGAGCTTGATGGCACAATTGAAAAAATGCTTGATAAAATGGCAGCGGTCGATGTGGAAGACTATTATCGCGGCAGTTTGTTTAAGCAGCGGCACAATGTGCTTGCCAATGATTATGTTGACGGCATTAACCGGACGGATTTTAAGGTTTATTACAAGAAAAAGCATATGCCGGCTGAGCTTTGTTCCACCGGCGAACAAAAATCGCTGCTGGTGAGCATTATTTTGGCACAAACCAAATGCCAAATACTGGACAAGGGGTTTGCGCCGGTGTTGTTGTTAGATGAAGTTACCACACATTTAGACGACGCCAAGCGTGATGCCTTGCTTTGTAAAATCAGAGATTTGCAACTGCAGGCATGGATTACTTCGACCGAACGACAGATTTTTGATGTCTTAAAAAATGATGCTTTGTTTTTGAGCGTCAAAAATAATATGGTTACTTGTTAGCAAATGTCGTTCTTGTTTTGCCGTCTTTGAAATTTTTAACTTGCACAACCCCACGAGGATACGCCAGTATCCGAGTTTAGGGGTCTTTTTCCTTTTTCTATCGTCATGCCACTGCCGAGCATTGCTCGGCAGTTCAGGCATCTATTTAATTTAGATTAAGACCTGTTATATAATAAAAAGACTATAATGTGTTCTAAAAACATCTCATAGCATGTGGGGCAGGTTCTGTATAAGTATAATTACCGCTACAGCATTTCCAATGATTTACTGGTTTGCTGTAACACGTTCCTTCATCATATCCTTCAGGTTTTTCTCTATTATAAACACAAGCCCAAGTACAAGGTTGACCATAAAAATCTTTTTGGCAAGCTTGCATCCAACTTTCTGATAAACAGCTTGCACACTCTTTACAAGAAGTGTTAAATATATCACCTGTATACTGTGGTACTGATTTATATGCCTCAGGGCAAGTAGTATCGCAGGTTTTAGCCGTACATTTACCCAAGGTGGTATCACCCGAAACACAAGTTGTAAAGTTCCAGCCTTCCGGATGGCCGTTCTTTGTACAATCGTTGACACTTTTATATTGAACGCTATAACCATCACAGCTTTTTTCAAGACAAACTTTACAGTTAGGGTTGGTCGGGTCTGTTACGTTTCCGAGCTGCCATCCGGTTGATCCGCTATCACCGCAATCAGAAGGTGTTTTAGCAAAGCCGGGTGAGCATGTATCTTTCACGCATTGTCCATTTTCATCTTCAATATATCCGTCATCACAAGAACAGCTACTGCTGCTATAACAAGTTACTTTAGTTCCGTTGGTTAAGTAAATATCATGTGTTGAATTACAATGGGCATTAGCCGGTTCGGATGTAAGGTATCCGGCAGCTTCACAGCTGGCATAAGCTTTGACGCATTCGCCGTTTTCATCTTCAACATAACCATCTTGGCAGGTATTCTTGACACAGTCAGTAATGATGTTTCCGATCGG